>NZ_MUFM01000033.1:0-39075 GCF_001996125.1 Salinivibrio sp. PR932
CAAATATCAGTACTAATGTGAGGGTTAAGTTAGTTCATTAATTAATCAAAAGAGACGTGGAAAGTATGAGTGTGTCGAAAAGGCATATAAGTACATGGACGGCAGCTAGTAAAATTTCTGTTTTAAAATTAATGGCCTATACATTATTGCAAAACTAGCCCCTCCCAATGCGTGTTATCAGCTTGTTACTGGTAAGATGAGTTCGATGTGCGAATGTATCCAGTTGTAGTCATATTGTGATATTTACCGTCATATCATCCGCACGGTCGAATCTAACGCTACCTCAGCGCTTTTTGGTAACAAATACCATCCATACTTTGTCCCGCGACACGGGCGATATTCGATACCGTGCCACACTCAACAAAACCATTGCGCATTAGTACGGTTTGAGAAGCAATATTGGTGGTCGCAGCCAGCGCATGCAGTGTATTTAGCCCATACTCACGTGCAACATCTAACGCATATTTTACGCCGCGAGAGGCCACGCCTTTACCCGTTTGCTCCTCAGCAATGCGATAGCCTAACGACCCTGTCCCTGATACCGCATCAATTTGGCTAATATTAACGCGACCAATAATGGCTTGGCTCGCATCAGTAATCAGCATGGGAATGTATTCGTTTTGCGCGTGAAGCATAAGCAGTGACTCAATATGCTCAGCAACGCCATCGAGGCTATAAAAAGCGTCTCCGCGACTATCAACGAAGGTTTCAAAATAGGTTCGATTAACCTGCTCAAACGCGAGCAACGCCTCTCGATCGTGGGTCGTCAGTGGACGCACTAACAGTTGCATAGTCTCTCCCATCAGTCAGGTCCATGTTCAAATTGTTTCAACGCTTCATTGGGCGAGTGCCAAGGCGCTTTGGACGCAGTATGAATGTGAAAATCCGGTGCATGGCGCGGTGGCGTATCGAGGATGCCAAGCCGAATATTGAGCAGCCCTTTCTTCACTTTATGTGAAAACAAACTCGCCCCACAGTGCGCGCAAAAGGCAAGTTCGGTTTCGTCACTTTTGGGGTAATAGCGGATATCTGACGCGCCCGACACAATCATCACTTTACTCTTTTCAATGCCACCCACGGATGAGTAATCAGCGCCAGTAAATTTGCGGCACTCAGAGCAATGGCAATTCCCCATATAAAGAAATTCATCTGGGAATGAGAGGTGTATTTTTCCGCACAGGCAACTCGCTTTGAGCGTTTTCATCAGCTTTATCCTTGTCCAACGAATTTAACGCCAGTGTATAAAAACACTAGAAACAAAGCGATCGTTATTCCTGATAATGCTGATGTAAAACAATTATTTAATGTCCTCCTTACTCTTTGCTCGCGAGTGAGCCTTGGCAACATAACACTGTTTACACTGTAAATAGTGTCCATTACCTGTCTCAACCCTGAACAAAAGGTGACTTTGTTCACATAATTATTGCGATTTTATGAATCCCTCCGTAATATCCGTCGCGACGGACAGATTAGTGAGACTAACGTCACAGTTGTGCCGCTAGCGTTTCCCATCGGACGGACTATTTGTATTCGAGCATCTGAGGTTGATATGAAATTGGCACAGGTTTCCTCCCCCGTTCGGACCGTGTTTCATGGTGCCGGGCAATTCCTAGCTATTGCGCTTTATTTTGCGGCTATCGCTGGCATTATTCATTACAGCGTCGCCGCCCATAACGTTGCCTCTGAGGCGTCATTGATTGAGCTTTCCCAGCTTATTTTATTGGCCGCGTCCGTATTTACTTTTCGACGTGTCGCGTATGTGAATCGCGCGTACAGCTCGGCTGCGTCGCTAATGAGTGCCTTTTTCTTAGTCCTAATGATCCGTGAGCTTGATGCAACATTAGATGTGGTTTTCCACGGTTTTTGGAAAATCCCGGCGCTCACCGTCACGGCACTCGCTCTCTGGCCAGCAGCCAAAAACTGGCGTGAAACGGCTGAAAGTCTGGCAAGGATCGTCACATCTAAATTCGCTCCCGTACTGATGGTCGCCTTAGCGCTGTTACTCGTTTACTCGCGTTTGTTTGGCATGGGCGTGCTTTGGGAGCAAGCGATGGGCGCCAATTACGTGCGTGATGTGAAAAGCATTGCAGAAGAAAGCACTGAGCTGATGGCGTATGCCATGATTTGGCTCGCGGCACTCGGCTATTGGTTTGAAGCACGTCGCGCCCAAACGATCGGCGAGACGCAACTCTCTCACTCTGTATCTGAGAACGACCTTTCGCTGTAACCGCAATAAACCTAAGCGGAATAAGCAACACAAAATGTAAGCGGCCAACGGGTCGCTTTTTTTATGTTTGCTTAAACACCAAACTGATGAGCTAGCTAGACGACCATGTCGGCGATAGTCGACACCGCCGCTTAATGCTATTATTAGTGTGAATAGGTTAAGGAACTCATATATGACTAAGTCGTTTTTCGCCTTGTTGGCGTTGTTATCATTTTGTGTGTATGCTCAACCCGAGTCCGACACCCCAGCTAACACGGGCCAAGTGGTGACCGAAAAAAACGAGTCTATATGTAAAACCACCTTTAGTCGCGAGATGTTCAATCAGCAGATGACATTTAGCGATCAGGACAACGACAAAAAAGTGCGCCGTATTGCGGAGCGAAAAATTGCGGCGGCACGAGAGGCGTTTGCGGAAACCGGTAGCTACTGTGACGCGGCTGATGTGCTGCTCACCTTTGAGCCCAAATCGCTGTCCAGTAAAGATGGTGACGCACAGTTTCGAGAGTAAGTCATCATTTCCCACCTTATTCATTTGGCGTAAAAACACACAGAAATCAGACTGTGTTAGACTGCTTGCCAACATTTATTCGGGCAAAACATAAGACAGTTATGAAAAAAGCACTTTGTCTCATTGCATTAAGCGTGATGCTATCCGGCTGTGATAACAGTGAGGTAGGCGATGTGAGTTTAGGCATGTTCACCATGAAAGACATCAAACTCAATCACTTGGTTGATCCTATCGTCACAGGCGTTACCTGCCATGTCGCCTCGGTAGAAGCCGACCTCAGCTTTGCCGATCCCAGCGACAGTGCAATCTCTTGTCGACAAACCGGTGAGATTACGCCCGAGATGATCGCACAAATTGATAAAAGCGACTCCGGTGAAGTAGTGTTCCGTAAATCAAAAAGTATCTTCTTTAAGTCTATGAAGATCCGTCGTATTTACGATGCCAAAAACCAAACTTTGATGTACCTGTCCTATTCCACCAAAGAAACCTCAGGCAGCTTTAAGCATAGCTTGTCGACCGTCCCGCTATGGGGTACCAAGGCGTATCAGCTAACGCCGCAAAAAGGCTAACAATTCACCGAATAAGCGGCTACCATAGCGGGCCAATAGACTAAAGATGCTCGCGATGAAAACGGTAGAATCTCGTATCGAGGCGTGGTTAGATGAAGTGGTTATCGGGTTAAACCTGTGTCCCTTTGCAGCCAAACCACGCCGAAATCAACAAATCAAAATAGATATCTGCACCGCGTGTGACGATGCTGATATTCTCGAAGCCGTATACCAAGCACTCACCGACTTGGCGCAGACGGATCTGGCGATCACAGACACGACCGTTCTCGTCGTCCCGAACGCACTCCATGATTTTGAACATTATCTCGATGTGCTATCGATGGCCGAGAACCTTATCGATCATTTTGGTTGGCGAGGGACTTTCCAACTCGCCAGCTTTCATCCGCAATATTGCTTTGCTGGCTGTGAACCTGATGATGCAGAGAACCTCACCAATCGTGCGCCTTATCCCTGCTTTCATTTGATTCGTGAAGACAGTATGTCGCGAGCACTTGCACATTACGGTCAGGATCCCGAGGCGATTCCGACACGCAATATCGCCTGTGTCTCTGCACTCACTGCCTCTCAGCGAGCCGCGTTGTTTCCGTGGTTATCCACTGACGAAGACGCATAAACGACGCGCGTTTCACCCAAATTGCACTTCCCTAGACGTAAGGTTAACTTGTCCCCATTAGCAAGGGGACCGACCCCTTCCGGGGTGCCGGTAAACACCACATCCCCAGGACGTAGCGGAAAGGTGTCACTCATATGAGCAATAAGCGACACGACCGATGTCAGCATGTGTGCCGTATGGCCTTGCTGTCGGAGTTCGCCATTGATCGCCAGTGAAAAGAAAACATCGTCCCAATTCTTTGGGGTTGCCATAAAGGGTGTTAACAGAGCGCTACCCGCAAACGCCTTCGCCCTCTCCCACGGCAGCCCCTGTGCTTTTAGGTAACTTTGTTGGTCACGTCGCGTTAAATCCAGTCCCAACGCCATGGCCCCCAGACCAGATTGTACCTCCGACGGTGTTGCCTCATACAACGGCTGGGTGATCAGAACTGCCAGCTCGGTTTCAAAATGCACCGGCGCAAACTTCTCTGCCAACGTCAGAGCGTGACCGAGCGGTTGGATCGCGCTTGGCGGCTTGATAAAAATCACCGGTTGTTCTGGAAGCGGGTTATTGAGTTCCGCCGCATGCGCCGCGTAATTTCGCCCGACACAATAAACCTGTCCGACTGGGAGTGCAATCACATTCCCGTTTATCCATTGGTGTTGATAATCCATACCCTTGTGATGCCATGTCGTTTAAAAGTCGATCCCTGACCAATTTTGATAACGAATTAATACAGATTGCAAGACACAGTTAGCATTTCAAAGGTCGCTGACTTGTTGATTTTCAACTCAGCGCTAACGATAAAGCGAGGCACACAAGGGAGCCACTATGGAGCACTTTAGTTTAGATGAACCAATTGCCTGCGTTATCTTTGACTGCGATGGCACCTTGGTTGATTCAGAGAAACTTTCTCACCAAGCCTTAGTTGCTACATTTGCGTCTTTCGGCGTGGCAATTGACTTGCAAGAATCATTGGATCATTTTGAGGGTGGCAAACTCACCGACGTGTTGCGCCAAACCTGTGAGCGCTATGCCGTGCAACTTCCTATCGACCAATTAGAACCAAGATTCCGTACCTTATGCCACCAGCTGTTTGAACAATCTTTACAACCCACTGCAGGTATTGAAGAAGTGCTAAAAACACTGGCTTCCCAAGGCATTGAGATGTGTGTTGCCTCCAATGGGCCGACCGAAAAGATGGCGCACGCGCTAACCCTGACCGGCTTAATGCCTTATTTTGAAAACCGACTCTTTAGCGCCTTTGATACCAACAGCTGGAAACCTGCGCCAGACTTGCTTCATTATGCTGCCATGAATATGGCATGCCCATCCCAACAGTGCATCTTTATTGATGATACCAATCGGGGCATTCAAGCGGGTATTAATGCCAACATGCGCACCATACATTTTAATGCCAACCCAAACGCGCTCACCACGACCCACCCATTGGTGCACCGCGAATACTCAGCTGAGGGGCTAAAGCAATTGTTTTCAAAGGCGTATGTAGCGATCTCACCTTGAATGGCTACTTAGCGCAATTGCATGTTGGCGCCACCATTCTTCGTCGACGCGAATGGCCTGTAATTGACCTGCTCGCTCAATCAACCAATGCCGCTCCAATTTCAATGCGGGTGTACCAACCGCCACATTGAGTGCCGCCATCGGCGCCCCTTCTAAGGCTTCCCAACGGCTGGTCCAGTGACATTGATGAATGGTTACATTGGCAGACAATTTCTCGCTCATCGTCTGCTGCTGATATTGTGGGTAGTAATCAGGTTGTAAGTAAGTGCGAACATACCCCACAGGTACGCCCACCGATGAGACAATGCCTTCTGCTTGATAAATCGCACTAAAGGGTGGCAAGTGCATCTGTTGGCTCATTTCTGCACTGGCTAGCGTCGTTGTTTCTTTTTGAATCGCAAACTGTCCGCCTTGTGCGGCGAAATCAGTCGTCCAGTCCATCAGGTCACTGGGGTTATACCGCCAAGGGTTCGGCGCAATAAACCAACCTCGGCGATCAAGCCGATAGATACGCCCTTCTGCTTCTAAAACCGCGAGTGCTTCACGCAAAGTGACACGCGTCGTGTGGAAAGCTTCCGCTAACTGCCGCTCTGAAGGCAGCTTTTGCCCGGGGTCGAGTTGACCACTGTTGATTTGCTCTAAGAGTTGCTGGCGGATCGCCATAAACTGCATCATTGAATTAATACGCCTAGCCAAGGTTTGCGTTTCTAATGTGATCTTTCTCAACTTGCCTATTAAAACCTGACCTCAAGGTGCCAGAACTAGACATAGGTTAAGATAGAATCGCCAGTCTACTTGGAATTGCAAACAAGAACAAAAGATGTGCCAACGGATTAAGCAGGCTTTATCAAGGATTAGACCATGCCACACGCTCACACTTTTAGTGTGTAGTTGGCTATTACTTTCTCTCGGCTTTATGACCCAAAGTCATGCCGATGATAACCAGCTATCCGATTATTTTATCGAAACGTGGACCTCTGCAAGTGGCCTGCCTCACAATAGCATTAACGCGATTGAACAAACCACAGATGGTTACCTGTGGTTCGCAACGTGGGAAGGCATTGCCCGTTACAACGGGCTGGAGTTTGTTCTTTTCGATCGCGGCCCCAAAACCCAGATGCAAGATTCCGGCACACGCGCGTTGGCGGTTGGCCCTAAAAATGAACTCTACGCGGGTGGCGCGCGCGGCAGTGTCGTGATGCGACAAGGGTTTTCATGGCACGCTTTACCGACCGCACCTAGTTTGGTGAACGATATTCTACGTGACGCTGACGGCGGTCTCTGGCTCGCTATCGAAGGCATGGGGGTTGTCCATTACACGGCTGAACAGCTGCAAATGCCCACTCCCCAGCCTACTCAATTTATCGAGACAATCAGTAGTTATCGTCTCGCGTTAGCGCCCAACAAGCATATCTATGCCGCCACAGAGAAAGGGGTTTATCTCTTATCGGCACAGCAGGGTGCCACACCCATCTCTCATCATAACCTGTTCGAAAAAGTGTTCTACGTTTCCACCGCTAACGATGGTGCTCTCCTCGTCGGCTCTGAGCATGGCGCTTGGCGATATCAACAACAGCGGTGGACACCACTCGATGGCGCCTTGCTTAACCAAGCCGTCACTCTGGTAGAGCAAGACAGTCAGGGGGCTTATTGGTTTGGTACGCTGAGCCGTGGCGTCGCCCACCTGAGCGATGGCGAACTCGATTTTCTCGACTATCATCGAGGGCTGCCTAACAACCGTATTTTATCTTGGTTTGAAGACAGCGAAGGCAGTATTTGGATTGGCACCAACGGCGGGGTCATGCGTTTACGCTATGCCCCCTTTGTCACCCTGACCGCAGACCAAGGGTTAGCAGGAAATTACGTTCGTACCGTCTTAGCAGGCCAAGACCATCACGTTTGGGTAGGCGCGAGTGAGGGGCTTAGCCAGATAGATACACAGCGTGGTAGTGCTCGAATACTAACGGATAATGTGTCGGTGCTCAGTCTTGCCCACCGCCGTCAAGGTGGACTCTGGGTGGGAACCTATCAGCATGGACTCCGGATTTGGCAAAACGGCACGCTGCATACGCCGCGCGGCATCAATGGTCACTTGCCAGATGATGAAGTCCGAGCGATTTTAGAGATGCCTGATAACACCTTATGGGTTGGCACACCTCGCGGATTAGCGAAACTCAACCAAGGGAATCTAGCCCAGCTTTATGATAACCAAAATAGCGATATGCCCGGCAGTTATGTCATGGCATTGGCGAGCGACCAACAAGGTAAAGTCTGGGTAGGAACCGGACGCGGGGTCAGCTATATTGAAGCGGGTCGATTACACACACTTGATCTCTCACAACAAGAGCAAGCTCAGTATGTCTTCGGCTTTTATATTGAGCCGGGATTTGTTTGGATGGCAACCGACCGGGGCGTGATTCGTTACTCGCAAACCGATGGAAGCCTTGCGCTTGTTGGTCGCCCGCAGGGACTACCGATCGATAAATTTTTCCAAATCATCAAAGATGATAGCGATAATTTTTGGTTGTCGAGTAACCGTGGTATTTGGCGCATTAACTATCAACAAGCGCATCAAGTGGCCGACGGTACGCGCCAACGCATCGACTTTGAGCATTATGATCAAAGCGATGGCATGGCAAATAACCAAGCCAATGGCGGCTCGTCACCCGCAGCGACGATAACACCAGACGGCTCCTTACTGTTTGCAACCGCCAAAGGCGTGGCCAGTGTAAGTCCGGAGCGGATTGCGCGCTTGCTCAGTCGCCCACTGCCTATCGTGATGCAACAAGTCCAATTTGATGGCAAGGATATTAACCCCGAAGCCAATGACATCGCGCCAGCGGGTACCAATCGCGTTCTCTTTTCTTACGCTGCGCTCGGCTATTCGATGCCAGAACAAATCCAATACCGCACCCAGTTGGAGGGGTTTGAGCTTGATTGGGCCTACCGGCACGAGAGTCATGATGCGGAATACACTAACCTGTCGCCGGGGGTTTATACCTTTAAAGTGAGTGCTCGCTACCCTTATGGGGAATGGAGTGACGATGTATTGCGCTACCAGTTCACTTTAGAGCCTTCGCTGTGGCAACGTTCGGACATACGCGCACTTGGCTTTTTCCTTTTTGTCAGTGCGGCGTACGGCATCTTTTTATGGCGTATTCAACGCTTACAACAAAAGCAATTGCAGCTGAAAGCCCTGGTCAAAGAGAAAACGCAGGCGCTGCAAGCGCAAGCCGATGACTTTGAACGGTTATCCAAAGAAGACCCTCTCACCGGGCTCGCAAATCGTCGTGCGTTTGATGAATATTGGCACCGTGCCTTTGACCAAGCACGTGAATCGGGCGAGCCATTGCAGGTCGCGATTCTGGATATTGACCACTTCAAACGGATTAATGATCATTACTCCCACTTAGTGGGCGATCTCATTATTCAACGTGTTGGTGCGTTTTTAAATCAAGAACAAAAACACTTACGCCATGTGGCACGCTGGGGAGGCGAGGAGTTTACTCTGCTGTTTGCTGGCAGCGTTGCCGACGGATTCAGCTATTTTGACCACCTGCGCCGCCAAATCGCAGCGCTAGACCTGTCTGATATTGATACCACGCTCTCGATTACGGTCAGCATTGGCATGGCGGGTAATCAGCAAGCCAGTGACTATGTCGATGGCCTTAAACGTGCCGATCAGGCGCTGTACAAAGCGAAACGCGATGGCCGCAATTGTGTCCGCCAAAGCAAAAGTGAAGCAATTGCTTGGTAGAGCGATGAGATCTAAAAAGGGAGCGTTTGACGCTCCCTTTTTCATGGTTCATTGCAGTCTCATGCCATCACGATTAAGGCATGGTATCTAAGCTTTTCTCGTATCCTTCAAATTGCTTAGAGACTGACTCGCTTGGACCACCGGTCAGTTTGCTGACGATGATCGCACCCAGACCGGCCAAGAAGAAGCCAGGGACGATTTCATACAAATCATAAATGCCACCCGACATCTGCTTCCAAACGACCACGGTGATCCCACCAATCAAGATGGCAGCGAGTGCACCATTACGGTTCATTCCACGCCAGAAAAGGCTCAGGAGCAAGGCCGGACCGAAGGCGGCACCAAAGCCTGCCCACGCATAAGAGACCAAGCCGAGTACCGAACTGTCTGGATCCATCGCAAGCCCCAGCGCAATCGCAGAAAGCAAGATCACAGCACCACGACCGACCATCACCACTTCTTGTGTGGACGCGTCAGGACGGAATACTTGCTTATAGAAATCCTCTGCCAATGCCGATGAAGAAACCAGTAGCTGTGAATCGGCGGTACTCATAATCGCGGCCAAAATAGCAGCTAACAGAATACCTGCAATGACGGGATGGAAAGCAGCATTCACCAACAGCATGAAAATTTTCTCGCCGTCTTTCAAATCACCGGTCATGTCATTTTGTACGTACAAAATCCCAACCAAACCGATCAACACCGCACCAAACATCGACAACGCAGACCAACCCACCGCAATACGACGCGCTGTGGTGATGTCTTTGTTTGAACGCGTCGCTTGGAAACGGGCCAAGATATGAGGCTGACCAAAGTAACCCAAGCCCCAAGCAGCTAATGAGATGATGCTAATCCACGTCAGCGGCTCACCGTTAACATCGCGCCAGAGTGTCATCAGCTCAGGATTGATCGCGGCCACATCATTGCCCAGTTTGAAGACACTGCCATCCATAATAACAAAGGGCACAATCAGTAGGGCTACCGCCATTAATAGCCCTTGAACCAAGTCGGTCCAAGAGACGGCTAAGAAACCACCAAACAAGGTATAGGACACAACACAAATCGTGCCGATCACAACCGCGGTGGTGTAATCAAAACCAAAGACGGTAGTAAAGAGTTTACCACCCGCCACCAAGCCTGAACTGGTGTAGAAAAGGAAGAAAAGCAAAATAAAGAAGGCCGAGATCGTTTGCAGAAGCTTTGACTTGTCTTCAAAGCGACGCGAGAAGAACTCAGGCAATGTCAATGCATTGTCGACTTCAATACTGTACGTACGCAGGCGCTTGGCACAAATCAGCCAGTTGAGGTAGGTCCCTAACAGCAAACCGCCTGCTAACCAAAGTGATTCCATTCCAGCCGCATAGGCATAGCCAGGAAGGCCAAGCAGCAACCAACCACTCATATCTGACGCACCGGCCGACAGTGCCGCAGGCCAAGGACCTAATGAGCGGCCACCGAGAAAATAATCCTCGGAGTCGGAGGTACGTTTATACGCATATATACCAATGACAAGCATCAGTATGAGATATGCAAGAAACGTGGCACTGATGGCATAGCTATTGTCTATCATATCTGTCCCTCAATTACGTGGCCCCTTCCGGGGCCATCTCTGGAAAGTTAATGTTCACCACTGCCGAGTTCCAGAAGCGTGGCATTACCACCTACAGCAGTGATATTAATTGTGCGGGTGCGCTCGGTCACAAAACGCAGCACATAGTCAGGCGCGCCGATAACCGGATACAGCTGGGTATCGGACTCTGCGACCAGTGCTGCAATCACACCCTGTCGTTGTGCAAGCTGACGATTGACATCACGTACGTGTGTAAGCGTGCCTGTCGTCGCTAAACCCACAATATTGGGATGCGCCAAGAGCGGCGCGTTGGTATCAAGGTCAACACGAATGGCAACCCTGTCCGGACACCCTGCTTTAACCAAATCGGCCAACACGGCATCCGCCATATCGGTGTGAGTGCCCTCTACACTCACCACCACACAATTACCTGCCACCAACGCAGCCGCTAACTGCCCACACAGTGCGACATGCGTCAACGACGCATCACCTGTGATAGCAAACGTCCCGCGACCAACGGTATACAGCTCGTTGGTTTCCCCGGTTGGGCCAGGTAACTCGTGTACTTTATCGAGCAAACGCTCGGCATTATCACACTGAAATCGAATCATTTTTGCTGCGTCTGCAAAGGCTTCACCTCGTGCTGACACTGTGTCAGACCAACGCTGCAATAGCGCGATACGGCCTGCGACACCTTGATCGTTCCAGTCTTCCCATACCGCTTCACATTGCTCAATGATGCTATTTAATTGGTTCATTTTTCTCTCCTGATCCTTTCAACCGACTTATTGGGCATTCACCGTCGCTTGAGTAAAGCGATACAAGTAATGCGGGCCACCCGCTTTCGGACCAGTGCCCGATAAACCACGACCGCCGAATGGCTGAACGCCAACCACAGCACCAACTTGGTCACGGTTGACGTAACAGTTACCAACGCGTGCACGATGTTCAATGTGCGCACAGGTGGTTTCATTACGGCTATGTACGCCCATCGTCAGGCCAAAGCCAGTACGGTTAATGTCATCAATCACCTTGTCCAACTCTTCAGCGCGATAGCGCACAATGTGAAGGATGGGACCAAAGTGCTCTTCACTGAGCTGATCGATGCTCCGGATCTCAAAGGCCGTTGGCGGCACAAAGGTTCCTTGGTCACACTCAGGAGAGAGCGCAACTTGCGTGACTAACTTGCCACTGCGTTTCATTTGTTCGATATGCGCGAACAACTTGTCCTTCGCGGTCTGATCTATGACTGGACCAACATCCGTCGACAGCAATTCTGGGCGGCCAACAGACAGTTCAGCCATTGCGCCTTTGATCAAGGTAATTACACGATCGGCGATATCTTCTTGGATATAAAGCACGCGAAGCGCTGAACAACGCTGGCCTGCCGACGCAAATGCTGAGCGCAATACGTCACGTACCACTTGCTCGGGTAAGGCGGTGCTGTCGACGATCATGGCATTTTGACCGCCGGTTTCTGCCACCACAGGCACAGGGTCGGCATCTCGCTCTGCCAAGGTACGCGTAATACGCTGCGCCGTTGGCGTCGAGCCCGTAAAGGCCACACCCGCAATACGCGTATCTTGCGTCAAGGGAGCGCCAACCACAGGCCCACTACCCGGCAAGAGTTGAATAACGCCCGCAGGGATCCCCGTTTCAAGCAACAACTCGATAGCGCGGTAAGCAATGATCGAAGTTTGCTCTGCAGGCTTAGCAACCACTGTATTCCCAGCAACCAGAGCGGCACTCACTTGCCCCAAGAAAATCGCCAATGGGAAGTTCCATGGGCTGATACAGGTGAAGACACCGCGTCCGTGATAGCTCACCGATTGTTGGGTACCATCAAAGCCTTGGTAGCTAAACGGAGCCGCCTGAAGCTCCATCGCTTGCTGCGGGTAGTAACGCAAGAAGTCAACAGCCTCGCGCACTTCATCAATACTATCGTGAATAGTCTTCCCTGCTTCTCGGTGACATATAGCCACCAACTCGCCCAAATTCGCTTCCAGTTTATCAGCAAGGTCAAGTAAGTACTTACCACGCTCGCTCACATCGGTTTTTTGCCATTCAGGGAAAGCTCTCGCCGCATTATCCAGCGCTTGGTTAACCTGATCAGCCGTGGCCCAATCCACACGCCCGACCACTTCGTTGCGATCATAAGGAGCATGCACAGGGTGGCTATCACCTGATGGTCGTTCGCCATTCACAATCGGGCCGGCTTGCCATTGGTAATCTCCCATAAAGGGCGCGACACTATCGGTGAATGGTTGCCATTCAGACGCAATGTCCGTTGCAACGCCTTGTGAGTTTTGACGGGTCGGTCCGAAAATCTCACTCGGCAGCGGAATGCGATCATTGTGCAACGTCGCATGCCCTCGCAAGATATCGACAGGGCTGGCAATCAGATCCTCAATAGGGCAACGTGCATCAACGAGACGGTGAACGAAAGAGCTGTTGGCGCCGTTTTCTAACAGACGGCGGACAAGATAGGGCAGCAAGTCTTTGTGGCTACCCACTGGTGCATAAATGCGCACATCACTATTAAATAGGCCTTTGGCATGGTTATACAAGGCGTCACCCATGCCATGTAAGCGTTGGAATTCAAAATCCTGATGGGTCGCCATTGCCGCAATCGCCGCGATAGTATGCGCATTATGACTGGCAAACTGAGGATAGATGAGGCCACGCACGTGATCGCTCAGCAAGAAACGTGCACACGCTAAATAGGACACATCGGTGGCTTCTTTACGGGTAAATACCGGATAGCCATGATGACCGGTTTGCTGACACAGTTTGATTTCACTGTCCCAATACGCACCTTTCACCAATCGCATTGGGATCAAATCACCTTGTTCTTTCGCCAGCGCCGCCAGCCAAGTGATGACAGGTAACGCACGCTTAGAATAAGCTTGCACGACGAGACCAAACTTGCCCCACCCTTTGACGGCATCGTCACGATAGAGTTTTTCAAACAAAGCCAGAGACAGCTCGAGACGATCGGCTTCTTCGGCATCGATGGTGATGGCGACATCTTTTTCTCGTGCACGTTTAAGCAAAACCAATACCGTCTCAAACATTTCTGTCATCACACGATCTTGATTCGCGACTTCATAACGTGGATGCAGCGCAGAGAGCTTGATGGAGACTGACGGCGACGGTCCTGAGTAGCTCGATTTTGCCGCGCCAACCGCATCAATGGCCTGTAAATAATCATTGAGATACTTGCGCGCATCATCGGCCGTTAGGGCCGCTTCTCCCAACATGTCAAAGGAATAGGTAAAGCCTTGGCTGCGCGGCGTCTCACCGTTTTTTAACGCCTCGTCGATATCTCGGCCCAGCACAAATTGGTGACCCATGATTTTCATCGCTTGATGCATCGCTTGACGAATCACAGGCTCAGAGAGCTTATTCACTAAACGATTGATCACAGATGCAGGTTTTCCTTCGGTGCTCTCATCCAAAGTCACCACTTTTCCCGTTAGCATCAGCCCCCACGTTGAGGCATTCACGAATAGCGAGTCAGAATGACGCAAGTGTGCTTTCCAATCGGCAACGCTGAGTTTGTCACGGATGAGTGCATCGGCGGTATGCGCGTCAGGAATGCGCATCAGTGCTTCTGCTAAACACATCAGCAAAATACCCTCGCGCGTGTCTAGGCTGTATTCCAGCAACAACGCATCAATCATTTGCACGGCTTTCTTATCCGCACGAACTTGTTCAATGAGCTTGGTCGCCTGGCGGCGTGTTTGTTCACGCTCTGTCTCTGACGGCTCAGCAAGAGGGATCAATTGGGTTAGCCATTCACTTTCATCAACACAGTAAAGTGGCGATATTTCAGACCAAATCTGCGCTAGCGGACGCTCGATAAACGATGGCTGCATAGCATCGATGGCTTTAAACATAGTGGTATCCTCACTCACGTCCTTCCCAACTTGGGCAGGAAAATGTTACGTCATTGTTACTTGGCGATCGATTCTATGCGGGGTCTATCGTCAGGGTCTTACAAAAAGCTCCGGCATTATTGCAAAATCCTCCGGTAATTAACAAACAAAGCTGTCGATCGCCATGCTTCCATAACAAATAGGACGCATGACGACGATAAAAATAGGCACGAGATCGCGTTGTGAACAAACGCTAAGGAGTCAACTTAAACTTTGCGGGTGAAACACCAAAATAGCGTGAAAACGCATTAGTAAACCCACTTTGACTGGAGAAGCCACAACTGTCAGCGATTTGCGCCATCGTCAAATCACTTTCTTTAATCAGTTGCTTCGCCAACGCGAACCGCTTTTCCAACACATATTGATGGGGAGTCATCCCAACTTGTTCTTTAAACAGCTGATGGAATTGGCTTTCTGCAAGAAAAACACTACCAGCTAGCTGGGCGACGGTAATCTTACGACTCATATGTTGGTGAATATAGCGGTCAATGATATCCATGTTGAGCCGATGACCATCTCGACGTGGCGAAATATGGTCACGAAAATGGCGGTGCAACACACACATCAGAGTATCGGCACACGCCCGACTGAGCAGTAAATCGGTTGGATTAGCAATCATTTCTGCCGTTAACGCTTTAATCAAGGTCTGAGCCTGAGTGTCGAGCTGAAAATACGCATCACGTTCAAAAAGACGAGCGATATTGTCATGCATCGACGCATGCCCAACCCATTCTTGATACGGTAAGTTAATCACCAATATTTCATTGCGTCCCACACCGGTAAAGGCGTGCTCTTCAGATTCTGTTACCAAGCACCCCTGTCCCGGGCCAACGAGGCTTCCTCGCCCACCGACATCAAATTCCGTTTGTCCTTGCAGCCCTATCACCACTTGTTTGTAATCATGGCTATGGTGCAATTGCTGGCTGGGTAACGCTATCACTTCAGACACTTTCGGCGTCTTTGCCATTGACCGTCACTATCACCGTTAACCTATGTCGCATTATTTTGTCACGATTATCAGTAGCACGCGATCATCATCTTTCGGAACTATGATCAAGAACCTCTATTTTTACGGCCGATGTCATTTGGACTAAAAAAATGCGGAAGATCCCTCATTTTTGATTAATAGATCAGCGTAGAAGAACAAAAAAGACAAGAAAACAATGACAGTGTCAGCTGCTAAGCTACTGTCTATAAAGCGGTTAAAGGCGATGCGATGAGAAACCTCTCTGCTTGATCATCGTTTCGAGGCGATCAATGGAGATCTTAGCCTTGATCATGGTTCCGTCACACGCGTCGTCACACAATCTTATTTGAAGCGCGGCGGCGCTTAAGGTAATCTCGCGTGGATATTAAAAACAATGAACACAGTTGCACCGATCACGTCGCAGAATGCTGACTGCCGTCAAATAATTAACACGGTTTGCGTGGCAACACTGGTTTCCGTGATAGTCTACTTTTTGGACATAGGTATTATTATTGCGACACATGCGTAAGCAAGGGAACTATGACAACGAAATACATAAAGGCGCTATGTTTAGCGCTCCCTCCCCTACTGCTAACCGAGTTGGCGTTCGCTGAAAACGCGTCTTCCGCGGATAACATCGATCCGGTCAGTGAGTTGGTTGAGAAACTTCGCGCAAAAGAAGATGTGCTGGAGTCTCAAAACGATGAGCTGGCCCTGCAGCAGGCGAAGCTTGATGACCTTTTAGTTAAACGCGCCACGTTAGATGACGAGCTAAGTCAGCTTCAACGCGAGCGTAGTGAGGCTAAAGCCCAGCTGGACGCCAAGTTTCAAGACTTGATAGCTGACCCAAGTACCGACATCGGTCCTTATCAGCAAGCGTACCAACAAGCTTGGCAAAAGGTTAATAACCATCAACAAGAACAAGCTGCGAACGAATCAGCGATTATCGAGCAGAAAAAGTTGCTCGCGCAGCAAGAGCGCCAGCAGGCGTTATTAGCCACCACGCTGGAAAACCTGCACGAGGCTATGCGTGAAGCACGTGCTGAGCGCTTGCGTAAAGAGTTGACGCAAAAAGACACCATTGAGGTTGTCCACAGTGTGACTTGTGCGCCCAATATGACGCTTGCCGCTTGTGCCAATCAAGGTAAGACCTTGACAATGCAACAAGCCATTCGCGAATTCCGTGGCCAAGTCACCGACTTTGTCACCGAATCGGCGGCGGTGAAGCAAAACATCGATAAGGTTGCTTTCAACATTCACGTTACCAACAGTGAAGTGGTTGATGCAGGGTTTACCGGTGGCACCGACTACACCACCCGCATTAAAGCGGAACTGGTCAGTCGTCCGGGTAAAACAGCTGCCTGTCGCTTGTTAGATTTGGAAGATCGCTACTGTGTTGAAACCACACAAGCACAGCAGCAAGCCAAGCATAAGCAACAAGCAAAACGCTGGGTCAATGTCACTGTTCGCTCTAACCGTTATGACGACAGCGTTAAAATTAACGACGTGTCTTATGGCAGCACACCTGTTGAGCTGATGCTTCCTGTTGGCACCCATGAACTGACGGTCAGCAAGCCCGGATTTATACCTTATAGCCGCGAGGTTTATCTGGGTAAAGATCAGGTCGTATGGGCCAAGCTCGAAGAGCAACCCAATCGTCCACCTAGCCCGGGAAAAAAGTTTACTGACCCTGTATCCAATAACCTTGAAGCCCCGCAAATGGTGGTAATTGGGGCAGGTGAATACAAAGTAGGCCCAGACGCGCGAGAAAGCGTTGCGGTACGTCACTCGTTCGCGATTGGCTCTACGCCTGTCACCGTGGCGCAATTTGATGCCTTTGTGAATGCGACCGGTTATGTCACCGCTGCAGAACAAGGTAATGGTTGTAATATGCTGGTTAGTGGTGAAATCAGCCAAAGCTTGGAATCAGATTGGCGTCAGCCAGGCTTTGACCAAGCCGCAGATTCACCCGTTGTTTGTGTGAACAAGAAAGATGCCAACGCTTATACCAAATGGCTAAGCCAACAAACCGGCCATAACTACGCACTGCCGAACGATGTGCAGTGGGAAGTGGCGGCCCGTGGCGGCACAAACAGCGATTTCTGGTGGGGCAACGAAATTGGTGTCGGCAACGCCAACACAGGCTGGAGCGGTACCGTATGGTCAAACACACGAACCTCTCCGGTTAAAAGCTTCCCGCCCAACCCCTTTGGTGTCTATGACACAGCCGGAAATGTCTGGGAATGGGTAAGCAGTGAAGAGCCAATTGCCCGTGGTGGTGCTTGGAACTTTTCACCGCAACGTGCTCGCGCATCAGAGCGCTTGGACGTCGGCGAAAACATGAGTGCTAATTACCTTGGTTTCCGCGTGATCAGAAAAATCTAGTCTGACAAGCGATAGTATCTAAGTCCCTTAAAGCCGCTTTCTCAAGCGGCTTTTTTTCTGCTTACTTTATCGGTAAGCATCATCCGCACGGTACGACTTGCCGACGTACCACGACTGTCCATAACCCAGCCGAATCAACAGCAGAACAATACACTGGTTAAGAAAGCGTTTATCAGTTACTTACACTTTGCAGCATAGATTGATCTTAACCACAATCTTTAAGTAAAGTCACTTTATCTTGTGTCAATGGGTCAAATCCCCCCTACCCAACGTCTAGGCTTCTGGATATAGTGGCAAGCGTAAACAGTATTTGTCCCGATAAATGCTTTTACGTAAATCCTAACACTGTTAGGTGCAGTCAACGATAACTAGGGCGGTCAACAACCCTCATGACTCGTTCGGTTATTTAGACAACCTCTTCTACACGTCGTACAGGATACAGCCCGAAAGGGCGACTCTTGTCTTTGCCGGCTTTATGCCGGCATTTTTTTGTGCTCAAATAAGCCTGCCTGTTTTTTTATGTTCAAACGGACAATGGCGTCCAATAATAATAACATTCGATCGTGTAGGCCTTATGATGCAACCGGTTTCCATGCTGCCTCCCTCTCTCTCAATGCTTGAACAGCTGCCAGGGTGCTGGGGATGCAAAGATAAAAACTCCGTGTTTGTTTACGCAAATAGTGAATACTGCCGACTCGTGGGCCTCAAGCACCCTCAAGAGAGTATTGGTAAAACGGATCACGACATGCCCTGCCCAACCATCGCCTGTGCCGATCAATTTCAAGCGCAAGATAAACAAGTGATGGAAACCGGCAAACGTCTACGAGTATTAGATATTCACCCTTACGCAAACGGCCGATGGTACGCCCATCTTTTTACCAAAACGCCTTGGTACGATGAAGCGGGGAATATCTGTGGCGTCGTATTTTGTGGTCAAGAGTTGAGTGACACGGCGATATTGGAAGTCGGACACTGGATATGCCGTGCAGTAACGCATCCAGATGATCATCCGCTCGACGCACCGTCACATCCTTCCGACATTCATTTAACCGCGCGAGAGTCTGAAGTACTTTTTCTGCATCTGTATGGCAAAAAGCCCCAATTAATTGCGCAAACCCTAGGGGTGTCGGTTAAAACGATTGAAAACCACTTTGCACACCTGCGGGAAAAGTTCAGTGTTGAGTCCAAGGCAGCTTTAATTGAACGGGCGTTGGCGTTGGGGTTCGGCTCTGTGATCCCAGAGCGGTTGCTCACCAAGCAAGTGTCGGTGGTATTGCGAGATTAACGTTCAGAGGAGAGGGAAAGTGCTACACAAAGCAGCACTTTTCATTGCTTACATTGGCTAAGAGATAGGGCTTAGGGCGCAAGGCGTTCAACATCCCATTGATCGTCATCGTTGCGCTGGTATAAAAAGCGATCATGCAGCCGATGCTCCCCGCCTTGCCAGAATTCAATGCTTTTCGGTTTCACACGATAGCCCCCCCAGAATGTGGGCACTGGCACTTCACCTTTTGCGAATTGCTGTTTTAGCTCCATAAATTTGCCTTCAAGGGCGGAGCGTGCCGTCAGACGCTCGCTTTGCTTACTCGCCCATGCAGCGATCTGGCTTTCCTTGGGACGAGAGGTAAAGTATTTAAACACCTCTTTTTTAGTCAATGGCTCAGCGTCGCCGGTAATATGCACTTGGCGCTCAATAAAATGCCAAGGAAAATGTAAGCTAATTTGGCTATTGTTCTTTAAATGCAAGGCCTTACGACTGCCTAGATTGGTGTAAAACACGAACCCATCGTCACTGTAGTCTTTTAAAAGCACAATACGTTGGAAAGGCTGACCGTTTTCATCCACTGTCGCGATAGTCATCGCGGTAGGGTCAGGAACCTGAGTTTCTATGGCCTGTTTGAGCCAGTGTTCAAATAATTGTAGTGGGCTATCAGGCAAATCATTGCGGCGTAGACCGCCTCGCGTATATTCTCTTCGAATGTCAGACAGATCCATTGCATTCTCCAATTCATTCATTTTTCGTTATTTTGCGCAGGTTGCGCCAGATAGACAAGGATATTCTCGGGTACGGTATTAAACCGACTCCGATCAATGACCAAGGAGCAAGACGGTGAAAAAGTCGCAATTTGTGTTATCAGCGACCCTACTCGGCACGGTCTTATCCGTGATCGTTGGCATTGTCACCTTCAACGAAACCAAGTTTCAGTTAATTGCGCAAATGCGCGAGGATGTTCGACAACTCGAAGACAAGCTGTCTGCCGAGCTGGCTCGATACAGTGAGCTACCCGCCGTCCTCGCCTCCGATCCACGCTTAATCACCTTATTGGCTGATTCGGCGCCCAAACAGCAAGTCGTAGAGATCAATCGTTTATTAGTTCGGTGGGCTTCGCGTCTTGAAGCCGACACCGTCTACTTGTTGAACACACAAGGCACCACGATCGCGGCAAGTAACTGGCAGAGCCAAGCCTCCTTTGTGGGTCAAAACTATGCGTACAGGCCCTATTACCAACAAGCGATAAAAGGGGGAAAAGGCGCTTATTATGCCTTGGGAACTCGTTCAGGAAAGCGCGGTTACTATTTTTCCTATCCCGTCCGTGACTCAAATCAACAGGATTTACTGGGGGTGCTCGTCATCAAGGTTGACCTGTCTATTATCGAACAAGTATGGAAATATCAAACCTTTGACTACCTATTGACCGATCCGCAAGGGGTTATTTTTTACAGCTCTAACCCCAACTGGGTGTACCAAACACTCACTACGCTGCCCACGCCTCAAAAGCAAAGTATTCAACGCTCGAGGCGTTATGGCGACACCCCGCTTATCCCACTGAGCCAGTTTCAGCATCCTCGTCAGCTAGCAGATAACACGGTGATTTCCCTGGGGCTAGATGCCTCTGCACGTCAGCCAATGCTGATGACCACACACACCATCAGCCAAGCAGACTGGCAGCTTTATGGACTTACCCCGATCAGCACCCTTTACCCTTACGTTTTTCAGGCGGTTATACTATTCATCACGTTTTATTTCTTGGTCGCTGTGATTGTCTTAGCATGGTGGCAGCGTCTTGCTGCTCAGCGCCAGCTTGCACGATTAAACCAGAGCCTTGAACGCAAAGTCGCTCGCCGTACACAATCGTTACAAGCGTCCAACCAGCAATTGCGTGACACCCTTCATCAATACGAGCGCACGCAACAAGTACTCAAGCAAACACAATCAGAATTGGTACAAGCGGCCAAAATGGCGACCCTTGGAGAGATGTCTGCGGGGATCAACCATGAAATCAATCAACCACTTGCGGCCATGCGCACCTACACAGAAAACAGTCAGCGCTTAATGGCCAAAGCACGCTATCAAGACGTGGAAGATAATTTGGCGAAAACGCTCGGATTGATTCAAATGATCCATGACATTGTGGCGCGCTTTAAGATCTTCGCAAAAAAATCACAAACCCGAACAGGTACCCTCGATGTGGTGCCATTACTTCATGCCGCTGTTTCGTTGACCAAAAGCCGCTGGCTTCGTCAAGGTATCACTGTACAGCTTCCCTCGCACTCAAGCCCGCTTTATGTTGTCGCGGATGCCATCTTGCTCGAGCAAGTGTTAGTCAACTTGCTCACCAATGCGATAGACGCTGTATCGAGTACTCCCGACCCTTGCATTCGGGTTGACACTCAACACGATGCAAGCAGCCTTGAACTGCGTGTGATAGACAATGGTAAAGGCATGGATAGTGATACGCTGGCACAGGTTTTTACACCCTTTTTTACTACTAAAGAAACAGGACTCGGGCTTGGGCTGACGATTTCTAAGCGGATCCTCGAGAGCCTACATGGTCAACTTATCGCAAACACCAACCCAACAGGCGGAACCATCATGATAATTCGTCTGCCCGTTCCGACTAAGGAGAGTGAATAATGGAACCGACGGTGATTGTGGTCGATGATGAGCCAGCGGTCCGCGATGCCATTACGCAGACACTGCACCTTGATGACTGGCATGTCAACGCGTTTGCGACCGCACAAGAGGCATTAGCGGCCTTAACCACCAACTTCTCGGGCGTTATCATTGCCGATATTAATGTGCCCGTCATGGACGGTATGCAGCTATTGCAAGCGATATTAGCGCTAGATGGTGAGATGCAAGTGATCATGCTTACCGGCCACGGTGATATTTCTACCGCAGTCGAAGCCATGCGGCTGGGTGCGTACGATTTTATCGAAAAACCTTTTTCAACCGATCATCTGTTGGACGTGTTAAAACGTGCGTATGACAAACGTGCTCTGGTGCTCGAAAACCGCGAACTTCGCAAGGAGCTTGCAGCGCAAAGTGGCCCCGGCCCGCGCATTTTAGGCAACCATCCGCAAGTGAAATCCGCCCGTCGTCAGCTGGGCTACTACCAGCAAACAGACGATGATGTATTACTAGTCGGAGAAAAAGGCACCGGGAAAGAGCTGGCCGCTCGCTTTATTCACGACCATGGCAAATGGCAGAACACGCCCTTGATTACCCTCAAATGCCGCTTATTGCCTACCCATTTGCTGGAGCAAACGTTATTTGGTGGCGAGTTGTCTCACTGGGCGAATAAAACTGGGAAATTACATGCTGCGAATGGTGGCTGTTTGTTGATTGACGGCATCGAGGCGCTGCCTATCCCTCTCCAGCAACGGTTACATCGCTATATTCAGCTGCGTGATGATCCTGCACATTCCCAAACCAGTCAGGTTCGCCTGATTGTCACATCACGATTTGATTTGGCCGAGAGGGTACAACGTGAGCAATTCGATCCCGCATTATGTCAACATTTCCTGACTGGCCAAGTGTTGATGCCACCATTGCGTGACCGCTGTGATGACATTATCCCGCTATTTCAGAACTTTACGCGAACTATTGCGTCACGCTATGGCATCGAAGCCCCAACATTATCTTCGCCACAACAACAACGTTTATGCGAATACAGCTGGCCGGGCAATGTGCGAGAGCTTCGCGCTTACGCCGAGCGATTGGTCCTACTTGGCGAAGATAGGCTAGACAACGCAGCGCCTTCCGCGACCACAGAGTCTAAATTGCCCACACTGACGGACCGTGTCAGTCAATTTGAGTTTGAGATCCTAAGCGACGCATTACGTCGACATGGGGGTCGACTAAAAGACGTACAACAAGAATTGGGACTCGCGAGAAAGACCCTTTACGATAAAATGCGCAAGTATCAGTTAGATAAAGAAAATTTTAAACGTAGCCAATATTAGTGGCACTTTCGTATCACCATCGCGCAGTAATACATCGCTTTGCACAAAAACCGACAAATAAAGCAAAAAATCAGCAGCATAGACTAAACTTTTAAGAGCGGTTTCCTACATGGGGAGAGACATGGCTTGGCGCGATAAGTCTCATGCAGTATTGCCCAGAGACGAACATCTCGATTACATCGATGATAAAACAGCAGCTTTGCTCTTAAACGCGCCCAAAAGTGCGCGTATCTTGTTGTGGACAATCGCTTTGTTTCTTATCGCAGCCGCCATTTGGGCCTCTCAAGCGCAACTCGATAAAGTGACGGTCGGGCAAGGAAAAGTGATCCCTTCATCGCAACTGCAAGTGGTGCAAAACCTTGAAGGCGGGCTGGTTAAAGAACTGTTGGTAAAAGAAGGCGATACAGTCGCCCGTGGCCAACGTTTAATCCTTATCGACGACACCCTGTTCCGGTCGGATTTTCGAGAGCGAGAGCAAGAACTCAATGGCTTGCGCGCCGATGAAATTCGCATTCGCGCATTGCTCGAGTCAGTACAAATTAATGACACTGCTGCACTGGAAGAGTGGCGTGACAGCATCATTCTCAATCGTCAACCGCTCCAAGTCCCCAGCGACTTGGCCGCAGCTCGTCCGGGGCTGGTGAACCAAGCCCAAGCCAGTTATCAAGAGCAGCTATCGAATATTCAAAACCAGCTGTACGTGACGGCACAAAAAATTCGCCAAAAAGAGCAAGAACTGATCGAGCTTGAGTCACGCATCGACAACCTCGAGCAAAGCTTGGAATTCGCACAAGAAGAACTCAACATTACTCGCCCTCTCGCCGAAGAAGGGGTGGTGCCTCAAATTGACTTAATTAAACTACAGCGCCAACTCAACGATACCCAACGTGAGCTATCCTCTGCACAGTTATCATTGCCCTCAGTGGTGTCATCAATGCGTGAGGCAGTGTTCCAACGTTTGGATGTCGCATTAACGTTCAGAACGGAACAACAAGAGACCCTCAACCAAGTCGAACAGCAAATCGCCTCGATGACAGAGGGAAAAGTGAGTCTACAAGATAGAGTCGCACGCACCGTGGTGACCTCCCCAGTTGATGGCACCGTGAAGAAGTTACATGTCAACACCGTCGGTGGCGTGATTCAGCCGGGGATGGACATTATTGAAATTGTCCCTTCGGAAGACAACCTGCTCATTGAGGCCAAAATCGCGCCGCAAGACATTGCCTTTTTGCGCCCTGGGTTGGAAGCAGTGGTGAAGTTTAGCGCCTACGATTTTACCGTGTATGGTGGCCTTAACGGTCAGCTAGAAACCATCAGTGCAGATACCATTCAAGACGAGGAAGGCAACAGTTTTTATTTGGTCAAGGTACGCACCGAGAAAAACAACATCGGTGACGCAGAAACACTGCCGATTATTCCCGGGATGACCGCGTCTGTTGACATCATTACCGGGAAACGAAGCGTCCTTGATTATCTGATTAATCCTATTGTTAGGGCACAAAACACGGCATTACGGGAATAGGGATGACTGAAAAATGATGCCAGTTTGGATACGTATGAGCGCGGCTATCATAGCGGCACTTAGTTTGCTCCCCACCGCCCACAGCCAATCATTAGAGCAGGCGGTGGTGATCACACTCGCCACCGATCCGGAATTGCGTGGCGGGTTTCACGAGCTGATGAGTTTGCATGAGCGAATGAAAAACAGTGAAGGCGACTACCTTCCCGATATCGATTTAGACGCAGGCATTGGCTATGAGCGTATCGAAAATGACTCCACCCGTGCACAAGGTGATATCGACTTTGATCGCAAGGACGCCACACTAAGCCTTCGCCAGTTGTTATGGGATGGGCAAACCTCACACAATGTGAGGCGCACACGTTATGAAGCCAACAGTCAGCGCTTTCAACTGCTCTCGGATGCTGAAGACAAAGCCCTGCAAGTCGCCGAGGTCTATCTGGATGTGCTTAAGGCAGAGCAAGTATTGGATCTCTCTGAGGCCAATATGGCTGTGCATGAGCAAATTCTCTCTGATATTCGTCGCCGCGCGGAGTCTGGAATCGGGTCAACGGCTGACTTATCCCAAGTCGAGGCACGTGTCGCGCGTGCCAACGCAAATTTACTCTCGGCACAAACCAACCTCGAAGATGCCTTTACTGCGTTTTTCCGTGTCGTGGGTGAGCCTGCTAACGAGCCAATTGAACCCGTTGTCGATAACCTTGCCTTACCGGCCTCCATTGATACAGCGTTAGAGCAAGCCGTCAGCCGCAGTCCATTGTTAAAACTGGCACGATACGACATTGAGGCGGCTCGCGCTCAATACGAGCAATTTAAAGGCAATCACCTGCCTAACGTCAGTTTGGAAGTCAGTCAAACTTGGGCTGATCAAGTAAGTGGGGTGAACGATACCAGTGATGAATTTAGCGCGATGGTGCGCTTTCGTTACAACCTTTTTAATGGAGGGAGCGATCAGGCCACTATTCGCAGAGGCGCGTATGAGGTAAATCGCGCACGCGACACCTTTGAAAATGCCTATCGGCAATTGGAAGAAAGTACGCGCTTAGCATGGAGCGCCTACCAGCTAACCACCCAACAAAAAGTGTTTCTCCAACAACAAGTGGATGCGGCCTCTGATACAGTGCTGGCCTATGAAAAACAGTTTCGTATCGGCCGACGCACCTTATTGGACTTGCTCAACACAGAAAACGAGTTGTTTGAAGCGCGTCGCGCTTACCTTGACGCGAACTTTGATCATCTCTTAGCGCAATACCGGCTATTAAATAACACCGGCAACCTATTGAACGCCTTGCGGGTGACGATACCTGCCGAATGGCAAGTCAACGCGGAGGACCACAAATGATGCGAGTCCTATTTTACGCTGTGTGTATCAGCCTCCTCAGTGGCTGCGGTTATGCCATTATGGCACCGCCGGTGGCCCTGCAAAAACACGACGTTGCCGATGCGGATAAGGATGGCGTGATCAATGCGCGTGATCGCTGTGAACAAACGCCAATCGGTGCCATAGTCGATAATCAAGGGTGTCCCAGTTATGTGGAGCCAGACTCCACCGTTCAAGCGTCAGAGACGCCAGCCACATCGTTGCGGGTGCTATTTGCCAATGATACCGCAAAAGTCAGCCCCGACTATGTCACTGATATAACGGCTATGGCAGACTTTCTTACTCAGTACCCCGGCGTGTCGGTGCGTTTAACCGGCCATGCCAGTGCCATTGGCTCGCCTGAGTATAATTTACGCTTATCGCGAGAGCGTGCACGTTCGGTCAGAGCCGAGCTCGTCAGCGCCGGCATTGATCCAAACCGCATTGACATTGATGCATTGGGAGAAGCCCTTGCCACGCAAACCGATCCGAATGCGCCACAAGACCGGCGCGTGAGTGCAGAGCTGTTGAACTTTAAAGGAGATGTAGAGAAAGCGTGGACAATCTTCACTCGCCGGCCCCAGTAGTACAGCGAGCCTTATATCTATGAAGCGATGGGGCGTCGCCATATTGACCATTTTGCTGTCGATGAGTGTCGGCGGCTTGACTACCACTGAATCGCGTTGGATCCAGCAGGTCTCCGCGTTTTACGGTGAGCGTGCGGGCAAACGCGTATTGGCCTGGCGCAATATGGTCGCGAATACACAAAGTCTGTCGGAGCAAGAAAAGCTGCGTCAGGTAAATGATTTTTTTAACCAATTGTATTTTGTTGATGATATCGAGCTATGGGGAAAAAAAGACTATTGGGCGACGCCCCTTGAGTTTCTCGGCACCAGCGCAGGCGATTGTGAGGATTTTAGTATCGCCAAGTATTTCTCACTGCGAGAACTCGGTGTCGATGATAAGAAACTACGGTTGGTGTATGTCAAAGCGATTCGATTGGATCAGTTCCATATGGTTGTCGCTTACTATCCCACACCGTCATCAGAACCTGTGTTGCTCGATAACCTCGACCCAGAAATAAAACGCGCTTCATTGCGGCGAGATTTGCTACCTATCTACAGCTTTAATGGTAGCCGATTGTGGCTGATGAAAGAGCGAGGCCAAGGGGAGCTGGCCGGTAACTCCTCACGACTCGGACTATGGAATGACTTACGTAACCGCGTCGACACGTTAAAAATGCAAAAACCCGTTAAACTTTTTGATAGGTAACGACCTATGACGTTATTCAACCAAATATTCACCTGGATGCTGGTCATTTTCTTCTTCTTGGTGTTGTCGGTGTTCGGTATCGAGCTCAACACCACGCGCAACTTTTTGCTCAACCAGCAAACCGCAGATGTGAACAATACCGTGAACTCGATGGGCTTGGCCCTCGCCCCTTACTTGGAATCAGACGATAAGGTGGCGGCCGAATCCGTGATCAATGCGTTTTTTGACGGTGGCTTTTACCGTGAGGTTAACCTCACGTTGCTTTCCGACAACAGCGAAATTGTGCGCGAATATCCGGTTCAAATTCAAGGTGTCCCGCAATGGTTTATCGACCTCGATATTTTTCCGGTGATTACGGAAAAGCAAACCATTACTAGTGGCTGGATGCAATTGGCAGAAGTGGAGGTGGTGGCCCATCCAGGCTATGCCTACAAACAATTGTGGAAGTCGTTTGTGCAATTGGGGTCGAGTATGGCGGTCATTTTTCTGATCGCATCGGTCGTGATCGGCTGGCAATTGCGCCGCTCTCTCAAGCCCTTGGCTCGCATCACCCAAAAAGCAGGCGAGATTGCTAAGAACCGATTTGGCGACCCTATTCCCCTTCCCCCAACCATTGAATTAAAAACCGTGGTTAGGGCCATCAATGTCATGACCGAACAGCTGAAAAGCTATTTTGAGCAACAAGCCAAAGAGGCCGACCGATTACGTAAAACCGCTTACCGCGATCCTGTTTCTGGGCTCGGTAACCGTAGCTTTTACGTTGGCCAACTTAAATCTTGGCTCACCGAATCGGGCGTTGGCGGGATGGCACTGATTAAGGTTGATCTGATCAGTGAAGCGTACAAAAAACAAGGGTTCGAAGCGGGTGATAACTTGGTGGAACGTTTTGCCAATAATCTCACCACTACCATTATTACCGATGACAGCATGACAGCGGCCCGTTTGAGCAAGGACGAGTTTGTGATCTTAGCGCCCAATACCGATGCCGATGATCTGCGTTTACTCGGTGAAAGTGTGCTAGCAATGGTGGTCGATATGCAAGCCGATCCTATGGGGCTCACACCCCCGAAAGTGGCTGTCGGTTTAGCCGTGAATGGCGGCGGGAACCGTGACGCCAGTATCTTGCTCTCGCAAGCCGATAATGCGCTTTCTCAAGCACGAAACACCCCCGATCACCCTGTGGTGCTGATTGACCAGTCGATGGGGGATGCGGCGATGGGTAAACAGCAATGGAAAGCACTCCTTCATGAAGCGGTGGCGAAAGAGCTCTTTGTATTTAAGTTTCAGTCTGTCAGTGACAGCACCTCAAAACTGCTCCACCAAGAGGTCTTCTCAGCGATTGAAAAAGACGGCGAATACTACGGCGCAGGCCACTTCTTGGGGGCAGTAGAGCAACTTCAGCTGGGTGAGACCTTAGATAAATATGTGATCACCCACATTATGAAAACCCTCGCTCAAGATAAGAGTGCCGGCCCATTGGCGGTTAACTTAACCCTAAGCAGTATCACCAATGCATCCTTTATCCGTTGGTTAGGCAGCGCCATGTACCAAAACAGAGGACTTGCCGGTCGTCTGTTGTTTGAAATCCCGGAAGTGGCCTTTGTACGCCATGCCGACCACACCAGTCTGCTCACGGATCAGATTCGCCAAGCGGGTTTCCAATTTGGGGTGGATAACTACGGGCGTAACTTCCAGTCACTCGATTACTTGCAACGCTTCAAGCCTGATTACGTGAAAATCGATTTTGCCTATACCAATAATATCGATGACGATGCTCAGGGACATGTGTTGGCGTCAGTGTGTCGAACGGCCCACAATCTCAACATCACTACCATAGCAACACGGGTCGAAACTGAAGCACAGCTTGCTCGCCTTTCTGAGTTATTCGTGAACGGCTTCCAAGGCTATATCTTCGAGAAATCTAAGGACAGCAATGGTTAAAGATCCGCTGCTACAATCTCTCATCTATGTGTCGCGTTATTTCGGTAACGCGAATTCACCAGACGCATTGGTGTCGGGCTTACCCATTTCAGATGGTTATCTATCGCCCTTTCTCCTTCCGCGCGCCGCCGAGCGCGCTGGCATTGTTGCCAAAGAAGAAACCATGGCCATCAAAGATGTCTCGCCTCTGCTTTGCCCTGCCATTTTGTTGATGAAAGATAACGATGCGTGCGTCTTGCTGGGATTAGATTTAGAGGCAGGCCAAGCAGAGATTGTTCTACCTCACGCGGATATGACCCCTCAATGGGTGATGCTAAATGATCTCAATGACGCCTATGTCGGACGGCTTTTCTTACTTAAAAAACAATTTCGATATGATGAGCGCTCTCCAAAAGCGCAAGTAAAAGATGAAGGCCATTGGTTTTGGGGCACACTTTGGCAGTCTCGCCACATCTATCGCGATGTGCTGATTGCCTCTCTATTCATCAACGTATTTGCCATCAGCGTACCGTTATTTTCACGGCTGGTTTACGACAAGATAGTCCCAAACCTTGCGTTTGATTCCCTCTGGGTGCTGGCGAGTGGCATATTCGTCATTTTCGTTTTTGACCTCTTGCTCAAACTCCTGCGCAGTTACTTTATTGATATATCGGGTAAGAAAACTGACTTGCTGATCTCTTCACGTATCTACGCCAAAGTGATTGGGATCAAGATGGAAGCACGGCCGCCGTCCGTAGGCGCGTTTGCAAGGCATATGCAAGAATTTGAGTCTATCCGAGAATTCTTTACCTCTGCCTCCATTTCAACGCTCATCGACCTCCCCTTTGCGTTGATTTTTCTCTTCGTCATTTGGCTGGTCGCAGGTCCTCTGGTGATTGTGCCCCTGATTGCGGTCTCCTTGCTTATTATCCACGCCATGCTGATTCAAAAACCGCTACGGCGCACAATTGAAGAAGGCACGCGTTTATCGTCCCAAAAGAATGCCAACCTGATTGAAAGCCTCGTAGGCCTAGAAACGATTAAGATTTTTGGTGCCGAAAGCCAGTTTCAATACCGCTGGGAAGAAGCCGTGGCGCATATGGCGAATTGGAGCATCAAAACTCGACGCTTGACCGATTCCGTCCACAACTCTGCAAGCTTTGTCCAACAGTTTGTCGTGGTCAGTATGATAGTGTTTGGTGTCTATCAAATCGCGGAAGGCGCCTTGACCATGGGCGGACTGATAGCAGCCAGCATGCTCAGCTCTCGCGCAGTCGGCCCCCTGGTTCAGCTTTCTTTACTGTCAACGCGCTATCACCAAGCTAAATCCGCACTAGATATTATCGAACAGCTCATGGCCCTTCCCACAGAGCAAGTGGAGGGAAAACGCTACATTCATCGTCCGATGATGCGTGGTAAAGTCGAGCTTGATAACGTTGACTTCCACTACCCCAACGCCACCTCTCAAGCACTGCGTCGCGTCTCGTTTACCATTTACCCTGGAGAAAAAGTCGCAATCATCGGCCGAGTGGGCTCTGGGAAAACAACCATCGCACGCTTGTTGGTGGGGCTCTATCAACCGACGTCGGGGTCAGTGGCTTTTGATGACACTGACATTTCCCAGCTCCATTACATTGATGTACGTCGTAACGTCGGTTTTGTGCCTCAGGAGCCGACTCTCTTCTATGGTTCAATTCGTGACAATATTACTCTTGGGCAGTCACTTGCCGACGATATCGATATTATGGATGCAGCGACACGAGCGGGAGTCCTCGCATTCACCCAATACGATTCAGCCGGTTTAGAGCGTCAAGTGGGTGAAGGTGGAGCATTGTTGTCAGGGGGGCAGCGACAAGCTGTCGCGCTCGCACGCGCGCTGTTAGGCCGACCACCCGTGATTATTTTGGATGAACCCACCAGTCAGATGGATAACCGCACCGAGCAGTTCATTAAGACCCAGCTCAAAGACCTTCGCCGGGAGGAGACGCTAATTCTGAATACCCATAAAACCGGTATGCTCGATGTGGTTGATCGCATCATTGTGATGGAACAAGGATGCGTGGTTGCTGATGGGCCGAAGAAGGCCGTTTTACAAGCATTAAAAGAAGGGAAAATAAGGAAGGTGAGTTAACCAGTTTACAGTGTAAACTCGCGATTAAGCTTTCGCTTGATAAGGTTTAAGCTGAATTTTTGTATTCTCATACATCAAAATAGAAGGACCGTGCTCAGAGTCGACAGAATGCTTTTCTTCCCCAATAGTGCAATGCACGCGACTCAGAAGAGACTTGGTCGCGACAATTGTTGCCTCTCGGTAGCCCGCCGCAATTTGTGCATCCGTTACTTCAATCTCATACTCAATGCTGTCTATTTCTTCAAAAAGATGATCGCGCGTGGTGGTAATACGCTCTACCATCGCCGCATCACGCTTTTGAGCCGGTAAAGCTTCAAGTTTCGCTTCTGCAGCTTTAATGCGGTTAAGTTGCGCTTTTTTCTCTTCCCATTGTTTATTGAGATCGACCACTTCACGTTTCAATAACGCCAAGCGTGAGAAGCAATGAATATATGTGTGTGCCCCTGCACTCGCCCCGATGATCACCGCCTCAACTTTTTCACCCACTTCGTGTTTACCCCCTGCAAGTGTCCCTTTTCGTTTGGTGGCATCGGCAATTATCAGAGATTTCCCCACATGGGTTTGGCAATGCATCGCATGCAGCGTGAGTTCGAGATTATGGTTGGCACACAAGGTGGCATACTGCGCAAACTTAGCTACGATGTTGCCTTCAGCCACGAGAGTACAATTGATTTCTGAGTCAGAGGCGACTTGGCGGCCGATAATGCCATTTTGTACGATAATGTCTCCGCCTGCCGTAATGGTGCATGACTCAACCACACCACCGACGGTAACCGTGCCGGTTGCGGTTACTTTCATTCCAACTTCGACGTCGCCTTTAATCACCACACTCCCTTCAAAATTAACGTGCCCCGTCCCCACATCGACCGCGTCCAAACTCAAGGCATCATCCACCGCAACACCGTCATCCAATAAACGCGGGATACCTGCCATGGTTGCCACCAAGATATTAGGGTCTTTATTACTAAATTCACTACCATCATGCGCATTAAGCGTCATGGGTTTGCCCGGAGTGGTCGGTAATACTGAACCCGTCACGGTGAAGCCTTCGTAACCGGCGGTTTCAGGCACCAGCTTGGCGAGCGGCTGACCATTTTTCACCATCACCATCTCACCGAGATCACGCATGTCGACTCGCCCGTCATCACGCTCTCTTGGTCGACGAACGCGGTCGGCGGGATCTTCAATTAAATAAACGATATGGGCATCTTCACCGGGCACTGGCTGACGACCAAACGCAACCGGGACATCTAGATATTCACCCGGCTTTAAGCGGCCGGAAGCTGAGAGGAGTTTTTGTAAGGTAGGTTTTTTAATACCACGCACAATGTTGGCTTCACGCAACGTCGAAAGTATGTCATTTGCTTTAAGACCGTTCCCCCCACAGGCACCATTCACGACCAGATAGGCTGTCATTTTATCGTCAGCAATACGTGCTTCGACTGTCGCATCACGACTTTCTGCGATAATGATTTCTTCAGACTCATCGTGCTCTGTGCTGTCATTGAGTTTTGCGAGCGCTGATTGAATCGTATCGTCAAAGCAAAAGAAACTACCGACCTGGTTGGCAACCAACCAGTCTTTGATTTGATGTTTATCAATCGGCTCATCATCTGGATGACGCCCGCCTATTGATAGATATACTCGTTGTCCATCCTGCGATATACGTAGGATTTCGTCTAGCATCTTGGTCCCTGCCTATTAAGTCCTTTTGGAAACGATATCGTCAACGCGAAACAATCCTCGTCATTGGTTTAAACCTTCATCGAGGCGACATCTTTCAGGTAGCTTCTTATAAACTAGCTGACATTAAACGCAGCCGCGCGCAATTGTCTCATTAATAATAAATTATAGGGCTTTTGGCACACATGGAAGTGGGGTCACGTCTAAAAGCGTGAGGTAGTAAGCGTTTATCATAAAAAAGTGTGAGGATGCGGTGAGGTGCATACGCCTTATTGCATATCACTGACTCGGGCCAGAATAGATGCTATCTAGCGCGAAGGTATCTTTGTCACCGTTAAAGCTGAGCGTAGGCATCGCGTTTTGGCAATGATTTACAGTGTAAATAGGGGCAGCGGTATGAAGTCAAATTTACACTGTAAATAGGGGCTAATTATCCAATCGAAAAGCCACGTAATCACGCAGGGCTTTCTCTGCCGCCTTCTTACCTGACAGATTAAACCGAGCACAGACAGTTTGCCAAGAAAGGCCTTGTAGGACTTTACTGGTTAATAGCGCCTCGCGCCAATCCCACTCGACAGGCGACGTTGACTGAAATGTCCACCGAGTCCAGGCTTGCAAACTCCCAATCGCCGCTTCAGTGGCAACACCGCCGGCCGCATACCCCTGCACTTGACGAGCCTCCGCGTTGGTTAGCCGACGAGCGGGCATGAATGCGACTAGTGTCGCCGCAATATCCGGCTCCAAATTCTGGTGTGCGCTCATCAATAAAACGGGCAAGCTTTGCTGAAAAAGCGTCGCGGCTTCTTTCATCCATGTCATCGTCTTTACCGGCCGAATTAACTGCAATGAGTAACATCCGCTAGCCTGGTCGCGCTTGATGCCAAGTTTGACCGGTTCAAAACCCTGCTTCTGCCAAAAGTGAATAAGGGCCTTTGTCGCCCCAAAACTGGTGCCTATACAGGTTATATTTTCTTTCGCGGCTTGCTGTTGAAGATGCGTCAGTAGTCCACTTGCTACACCGTGCCGACGCCATTCAGGAGCGACCGCAATGCGCTGAATACGCCATAGCTTGTTCTCTAACACCTTCTTGTCTCCAAGGTGAGTCGCCAATGATTGTGCCAGTAAGTGCCCGCGAATACGGCGAGTGCCTGCAATCACTGCCTCACTTAACGGAGTTGAAAAACCTCCCTCTTCCGCCACCACCACAACGCCAATCGTATGTTCACCTTGCTTGGCAACGACGATATGCAAACTATCATCATCAAGCAACAAGGCTAAATCATTGGGCGATGTTTGATAATGGGCCGTCATCAATAAAGAAAATAGCGTGACCAACTCTTGTTCATGATGGAATAAATGTTCAGCGCTGAGCGTTTTAAACTGCACAGCGCTATCCGCAGACGGTTCCACCTTTGGTGGTATCACATCGTGAGCTACATTGAGTAGGAAAAGCTGATTCAGACAGGTCTCTACCGGATCGCCTTCGGCCCAACGCATGGGTTCGGTTAGGGTGAGAGAGCGCCACTGTGGCTGCTCTTCATCGAGGAGGGCGCGTAATCTAAGCGTAAAAGCGCGACCCGTTCCTTCATAACCATGCTCGGTACTGGCAATGGCGACACGGCTATACTGACGAAGGATCTGACTAAGCATCGGTAGTGGAATGGCTGCCGCCTCATCAACTAAGAGAAGATCGGCGTCGGGGCATTCTCGCAGCAACGCATCTGGCGCGACAAAGCGAATACGACTACCTTCAACACCAACATCGAGTCCATTCACCTCCATGATGCCAAGCTGACGCTTGGCATGGGCAAACAAGGTAGTGACATTGGCGGGAGTTGGCGACGTCACCACAATTTGTCGCGGTGCTTGTAAGGCTAACTGCGCTGCCGCCATTCCCATCGCCGCGGATTTGCCACGCCCACGATCCGCGGTCAGCAATAAGGGGCGACGGCGATGCCCAGTTACCACTTTTTTTAATCCGTTAATTGCATCCTGTTGTGAAACGAGATGAGATACGTCGGATAAAGGCGGAAGGGTGGGCGCCCGCCAGCCTTGATGTGAAATCCAAGCCACACTATCCGTATTTTGCAAAAGCCCAAGCATTCTTCTGACCGATAACGGTAAGGTCGCCACATCGTCAGCCACCTGTAAGATGATCAGTGAACCGGCTCGACAGCAACCACTGATGGCACAGAAAGCCTCGCTATTAAATTTATCATCAACGTCTACCAACAGGTGGCCACACTCTTGCCCCAACCATTGTTTGGTTTGCCGCCAGCTGATGGCATCTGGGAGATCCTGACTTCCTACGCGACGCACTGACGCTTCTCCTAACGCTAAGAGAGTCTCAGCCACCGACCGCTCTGAGACCACCAGTTGACGATGCGAGCGGGCTTGGGCTGTTTCAATGAGTTGAGAGAAAAACTGGGACAACAGAGAAGTGGCCGACATGAAGTGCCTAATCGAGTAGCAAACAATAGGCTGATCATAACTGAAAGCAAAAAAAACGGCACGCAATGCGTGCCGATATTCAATCGTGAGGTCGAGGCTTATGCGTTATCGAGCTGCTCTTTAATCAATGCAAGAATACGTTCGGCTTGCTGATCATCAATCTTTTTAAGGTTGATACTTAAACTACTGCCTTTGCGTCGATACGCCGCACGGCCTTCCACTAAGGTCGTTGATTGCTCTTTTTGCTTCGCTTTTGGCGCAACTAACTCATCCTTGAATTGCTCAATATGCAAGGTTACTTCTCGGGTAATACGCGTCACGCCCTGCGCATCCACTTTTTGCCACAACGGGGTATTTCCCAGTTTATCCAATAGTGCCTGCTGTTGACTGTCGTCTAAGCCAAAGAACAAGCGATGTAACTTCACTATGGTCGGACGGCCAAGTTCGGCGACACTCGGATAGGCTTGCAGTAATGGTAAGGGTAGGGCAGCGGCTTTCAACGCACCACTGACCAATGCTTCACTGCACTGACAGACGGTCGCCAGCGCTTTTTGATCAGCCACTTCGCCACTATCCAACATAGCTTGCATCTCTTTGCCTCGCTCATACAGCGACAGAGGCTTATGCGCATTGGCAACATCGGAGAGAAATTTTGCATGACGCGTACTGATACCTTTCGCGACATAAACGAGGAAGTCTTGCTCTGCAATCAAGCACGACATGCGACGGCGGCTACCGTCCAATACCTCAATGCGTCCATCATCTAACCAACGTCCCACCGCGGGGTATTGCTGACCGCGGTCTTTGAGCGTGGTGAGAATATCGGATAGCGCGAGCTCATTAAGAAACGACTGCTCTCGCGCGTTCTTATCAAATACCGTGGTTTTCTCGGCGATATCTGCCGCCGGTACTTTAATTAACTCAAATTCAACAGTATGTTCACCGGCCACGGCCAGCTCAATCACCGCTGCTTTTTCGCTAGCCGCTTTTTGCGCTTCTTGCGTGGTGGTTGCGCGTCGCTTATCGGCCTTAGCAAACAAACGTGCATTCAAATCGGAAGTTTTAATCGCCATTTTTATTTATCACTCCTGATTGAGCAATGCCCAGTGACTATGTAGCACGCGCTCAAGCTCAAGCCCAACACGATGCACCGCTTCTTGCGCAGTTGATAGCGTCTTCTTACCTCCCTCAAAGTCTTGCGAGGTCAAATCAAAAACAGTGCTATACGTATCTGCACAGGTCTCAAACGCGCGGCTTCGTGGAATCGTCGCCATCATCACTTGGTCACCCAAAAGGTAGTTCATTTCAGTCAACACTGAAATTTGCTTTTTATTGTCATCTTCAAACATAGTTGGCATCAAGCGCACAAACTCGAGACCATGCCAATCTTCAGGGAACATTTCATACACTTGAGGTAAGTGCTGGAAAAAGTTTACCGTTGATGCCCAATCTAAACGCTTGGCGGCACACGGGATCACCAACGCATTCGACGCATACATCGCATTCCAAACGAGGGGATCGATGTGCGGGCCCGTATCAATCATGATCACGTCGAACTCATCACTGATAGGGTCAATAACCTTCTCTTTGAGCAATTCGACGACATCGAGCGACTGACTGCTTGCCAATGCTTGCCAAGCTTCTGCGTTGAACATGGCATCTTCAGGAAAGGCAGCCATGGTTTTTAAGTTTGGATATTGCGTCGGCAGCAAGACATTACGCATCATAAAATCTTTATCTGCCGCTTGGGGGGTATTATCCAGCATGACATCGACCGCCGAATAAATCCCTTCCTGTTCCGTCAGGCTGATTTGTGGATTAAGGAATAGACGCAACGATCCTTGAGGGTCAAGGTCAATTAAACAAATGCGATAGCGCTTTTCCAAGTTTAATGCCATACAGGCCGCGAGGTGCACCGCACTCATTGATTTACCCGTTCCGCCTTTCTGGTTCTGGATGTTAATCACCCACGGCTTATGGGCTTTTCCCTTACGCTCATGAAAAGAGGGGACATTGGCCGCGTCCATGATTTTATGAGCTTCATCTAAGGTAATCGAGTAGTGGTTTGCATTGTTCTTGGTGAACTGATGCCCTTGCTGCTCCATACGAGAAATTGCTTCATCTAGCTTACGACGGGTTAAGCCAGATCGGGTTTCCATCAACGCTTTTGACATTGGTGGAAACAACTGATCATGTCGCTCTTCCATCACAATTTCGACGCGATCAGACTGAACTTGTTTCGTCTGCGCAGCGATATTGCGAAGGTTTTCAATCGTCTTTTCCCTATCCATCTTCTTTTCGCCATCATGAGGAATAATTGGCGATTGTACAGCACTAAGAAGTAAACACAATAAAAAGCTGAACAGATAGCAATCAAATAAAGATCCTGCTCACAATTGTTATTCCAGCGAATATAAGGGCAGTTTTGCCGCCATAATCTTGCGATTGATTGTAGGACAAACGCCAAACATTAAAAATGTCACAGTGTCACTTATTTACAATGTAAACGGAAACAACTTCACGGAAGCCTATTTCATGATGGACAAATTACGGATAGTGTCATTTCAATCTTAATTGTCTGTCTGACGATACTCCACGAGTCACCTTTCTACCTCGCTTGATACTATTAGTAACCTTTAACATGGCTTTTGATCATTTTTCCCGAAAACATGATCAAGGCAGATGCGATGTAAAACGTAGTAACCTTGATCATGCTTGCGCTATCAGTGTCCCTGTTAAGGAACGATGATCAAGTGACATATCCGTTGAATTTGTCGGCAAATGGACGCTCAACAACACCGCTGAACACGGAAAAATGATCAAGTGAACCATAACAAACGGACTCTTCCCTATTCTAACCGGAACGATGAAGCTAGATGGCTAAAATACGGTGAATGTCAGATACAGCAAGGGATCGCAAAGGATCGTATCACCATTCCGCGGCTACACTAGGCTCACAGTCATCGCTACGTATACGATCCAACAGCACGATCGCCATCATGATCATTGTTCCGCAAGTCGGACACATATCTCAGCCTCGCTAATCTACTGTGAATGTCATTTCAATTTTAAGACCAAACGCTCCCTATCCGTCCTCGTCTGGTGACAATCTCACCAATATTGACCGGGAAAGCTGGAAATGACGCTAGCTTGATCATAGTTCCATACCATAAACAGCCGCTATCCCACGTATTTTGGCTAGGATAATCACACAAGGTAATACTTGCCTGTGGATAAAGTGTGTGTGGGCCATGATCATAGTTTCAATCGATTGATGATCATCGCTTCGCGCCATTGATGATCATTGATACGGGCATTACATGATCATCGTTGGTGACATATGTTGATCATGCCTCCGACCTTGTGTTGATCATGCTTTCGAGGGTGTCAAAAAATAAAACTCTAATAAACAAACACTTAAATAAAAATCGCCTCATGGATCAGTAGATCAGATC
>NZ_MUFM01000034.1:0-38486 GCF_001996125.1 Salinivibrio sp. PR932
ACTATAAAAGTTGTCGTTTGGTCACTCAGTTCATCGAATAAATCTTTTTGTCTATTCTCAACGAGTGCCCACACAGATTGCATAGGTCAAATTGTTAAAGAGCGTGTCGATTTAGTGGTCGGCATTTCGTGACTTGCGTCTCATTGCCCCGTCGACAGGAAGCGCAGTATAGAGATTTCAGTTTTTCCCGCAACCCCTAAATATAAAAAAAATGCGCCTTGCGGTTTGTTTGTCTATAAAACAAACAAAAACCGTCAAGACGCCAAAGATTACCGTTCAATTAATGCTGATTCTGGCGCTCTTCTGCCCGCTCTTTCGCGCGGCAATGTCGAATAGACGCCCACGCCATAAAGAAAAGTACAAAAGGGATGGCGCCAGCGGTCCATTCAGCCCACGTGTAGTAAGCCAATGTTTCAATAATGATGACATGGCCCAGAATCAGTAGGGCCGCGCAGATAATCGCAACGACCATCATGCTTAGCTCTGATTTCATCCTTTTCTCTCCCTAAAGTGTGTGCCCAGTTAGTGTATGCCTAGGGCCAGTGACGGGATTAGTACAAAGCCACCGCTATTTAGCTGTAACAGTATCGGCTATTGATAAAGATGAGAGCACAGTCGCAATCTGTGTAAGGCCGCTGTCAACGCTCGCTGGCGTATCAGCATCAACAGTCTCAGGCTCACTGATAGAGAAGTTTAAGCGGAAGCAGTCGTTAAACCGATCATCAGTGGCAAACAAAGCGCCCGGTGCGAGTGTAATGCCATAGGGCAAGAGTTCTCGAAATAGCTGGCGAGTGTCCATGCCATTATTCAGTGCGACCCATAAGAAGTAGCCACCTTGAGGGTCGGTGACCGATGCACTCATCGGCAAAATACGGCGCAGGCTGTCACGTACGGCGTGTTTGCGCTGTAACAAGGCAGTGCGCAAACGGCGCAGGTGTGCGTCATACCCACCCTGCTGCAAATAATGCGCGATAGCGAGCTGGTTAGGGGCACCCACAGATAAACTGGACACATACTGTCGCTTTTCAATTTGTGTGGCATAACATCCTGCCGCCACCCAACCGACCCTGAAACCAGGCGCTAACTGTTTCGAAAACGACCCACAATGCAAAACTAGCCCTTGGCTGTCATAACACTTCAGTGGCATGGGGCGTGATTCAGAGAAAAAGAGCTCACCATAGACATCGTCTTCTATTAAAGGGACTTGGTGACGCGCGAGCAGTGATACCAGTGCTGGTCTATCTTTTTCAGGAATCGATGCCCCCGTTGGGTTATGAAAGTTACTCATCAGCCAGCAAGCAGCGACGTGGTGAGTACTCAACGCAGCTTCAAGCGCGTTTATATTCACTCCCGTTTCAGGATCGACCGGCACGGGCACGGGCTCCAGTTGCAACCGCTCAAGGGTTTGCAGCACCCCATAAAAGGCTGGCGCTTCGATGATCACTTTATCCCCGGGCTGAGTCAGGGCCGCCAGTGATAGGCTTAACGCTTCGATGGCACCATTGGTGATGATGATCTCATCCATCGCCACCTTTATTCCTTGCCGCAGGTAGCGCTGCGCAATCATGCGACGCAAACCTTCATCACCGGGAGGAAGCATGGTGAGATAATCTGGATGCGATGATTGACGAAGGACTCGTGCCATCGCCCGTCCTAACGCTTGCATGGGAAATAAAGTGGGATCAGGGAACGCCGAGCCGAACGGAAAGCACGAGCCTGACTTGCTCGCGCTAATCACATCAAAGACATCTTGATGCGCCTGCAGCCAATGAGAGTCTGCTTGAGGACGCGCCAAAGAGTCGGAAGACAATTGATTGTAATGCGGACGCACAAAGTATCCAGCTCTGGGGCGAGCCTCAACCCAGCCATCCGCTTCTAACTGCTCATAAGCGCGCATGACAGTCATTGGGCTAACATGTTGGAGGCGGCTCATCTCACGAACGGAAGGGATCCGCTCACCGGCTTGCCACACCCTTTGATCGATTTGCGTTTTTACCCAAACGGCGATGTCTTGATAGCGAACCTGCACCATACCACTCCCTGTGACAACCACGGCTCGATAATACCTTGCCGTGTTCGCTTTGCCTTGCGCGATACCCGAGGATTGTGAAGTCATCACGATTCAGTCGGCATAAACGAAAAAAGCCCCTGTCTTTCGACAGGGGCTTTTTGGGATTTGGTGCCGAGAGAGGGACTTGAACCCTCACACCCGTTAAGGCGGCGGATTTTGAATCCGCTGCGTCTACCAATTCCGCCATCTCGGCAAGTGCTGGCAATTATACGTACCGCCCTTTCGAGTGCAAGCATTAAAAAACAAAAAATGTTTGTTCGCGCTATTTTTAACCAATTCGCGGTTAAATACATCAAAGGCGGTGTAATCATGAGCAAACGACATCGCAAAACCGCCCTATCAGCTTACTCACCTAAACAGTGAATGTGCTAGGCTAGCGGCGACTTTGATACTTGGATGTAGCTAAACCATGCAGACTTCTTCTATTGCATGCCCAACCGCCGGTTTTTTTCGCCGTCTTGCTGTTTGGGTTTATGATCTTTTGATTGTTGCCGCATTACTTATGCTTGCAGGCGGCGCGGTGATGGCAGCATTGGCTATCGCACAAGCGCTCGGGATGTCGATGGCACCTTATCAAGATGCCAGTGATTTTCTCACCCATCACCCTATCGCACAGCCTCTTTACACCGCCTATCTCGCCTGTGTGATTTGCGGATTCTACGGCTACTTCTGGTGTAAAGCCGGTCAGACGCTGGGGATGCGGGCCTGGCGCCTGCGCATTCAAAATGCTGACGGTAGTAATATTCGCCCCACACAAGCACTGATTCGTCTTGCGACAGCCTGCTTTGGGCTCGGTAACCTTATCGTGATTTTCGATAAGAACAACCGCGCGTTTCAAGATCACTTCGCAGAATGCGACATGATCGTATTACCGAAGCCCGCCAAAACCCCGAAAAGAAAGAAACAATAGCTATCATTGGGAAGGCTGCAGTGCCTTCCTCTTTTCTTCAACAATTCTATCGCAACCTCTAAATTTGATATAAAACAAAAAAACAGCGAGTTTTTAACCCTGCGACATTTTTAGTTAATCTGCTTTTTATTCACCACACTTATAGAGTAGGCATGACTAATTACGCAGTCTATTCACATAGAAAAGTCATGGTGTCTTGGTGGTTAGCGGTTAAAGAAAATTTAAAACAATAAAAACCCACTTCACCATCATACTAAGAACATTCTGAGTGATATATCTAAGCACGCAAACTAAACAGCCATTCACTTTTAATCTGCTCATCAATTAAGCGACAGCATACAGTCCCTTTCTTTTGTGAGATATCACTAAGAACTATTCACGGATGCACTTTTACAATAAAGAAAAAGCCACTGACATCGGCAGAAAAGAACAACGAAAATAACGTGAAACTTAAAAGAGTTACCTCAACACGTGTAGTGCCCTATTTTATTGCACTCAGAAGAGGTATGAGGAGATAGTATGAGTACCCAAAGTGTTCCTGAAAAAAAAGGTTGGTTCGCCAATCTCAAATTCCCATCCGCCTATACCATATTGTTCATTCTGATTGCCTTGGTCGCCGCGCTGAGTTGGATAGTCCCTGCTGGTCAGTACGAACGAGAATATAACGCTGAACTCGGCCGAGATGTGCCTGTATCAGGCACCTACCACCAAGTTGAAAGTAACCCTCAAGGCGTAGTCGACGTGCTGCTGGCCCCCATTGACGGTTTTTATAACCACGAAACCTATGAAGCGGCCGCCATTGATGTCTCACTTTTCATCCTCATTATTGGTGGCTTTTTAGGTCTGGTGACCAAAACCGGTGCCATTGATGCAGGGATTGAGCGGGTGACCAAACGCTTAGAAGGACGCGAAGAGTGGATGATCCCTATCCTAATGGGCCTCTTTGCCGCAGGCGGTACGATTTACGGGATGGCCGAAGAGTCCTTGCCTTTTTATACCCTACTCGTTCCTGTGATGATGGCGGCGCGCTTTGACCCTGTAGTAGCAGCGGCTACCGTACTCCTCGGTGCCGGTATTGGTACTTTAGGGTCAACCATCAACCCGTTTGCCACTGTCATTGCCGCGAATGCCGCCGGTATCCCTTTTACCGATGGTATTCTGTTACGCCTCGCTATTTTGGCCATTGGCTGGCTTATCTGTGTTGCCTATGTGATGCGTTATGCCCGCAAAGTGCGCGCTGACCAGAGCCAATCCATTGTTTATGATCAGTATGAGAGCAATAAAAAACACTTCCTTGGCGATCATGACGAAACACAAACGCTTGCCTTCACCACCACACGTAAAGTGATCTTAGGCATTTTTGCTGCCGCGTTTGCCGTGATGATCTATGGCGTCTCCTCACTAGGATGGTGGATGGCCGAGATCTCTGCCGTTTTCCTCGGTGCTGCAATTATTATTGGTCTGATTGCACGTATGAGTGAAGAAGAGATCACCACCAGCTTTATTGATGGCGCACGAGACCTTCTGGGTGTGGCCCTCATCATCGGTATTGCCCGCGGTATCGTGGTGATAATGGATAAAGGCATGATCACAGATACCATCTTGAACAGTGCTGAAGGTATGGTGACTGGGCTATCGTCTTTTGTTTTTATCAACGTTATGTATTGGCTGGAAGTCTTGCTGTCTTTCTTGGTGCCATCATCATCTGGTTTGGCAGTCCTCACCATGCCTATCATGGCGCCACTGGCTGACTTTGCAAACGTTGGGCGCGAGTTAGTCGTGACCGCTTATCAATCTGCATCCGGTGTCGTCAACCTCGTCACCCCCACCTCCGGCGTGGTGATGGGTGGCCTTGCTATCGCTCGCGTTCCCTATGTTAAATGGATCAAATGGGTGGCGCCTTTACTCGGTATTCTTACCATCATGATTATGGTTATGCTCAGTGTGGGTGTCATGCTGTAACCCCTATTAATACACCGACTAGCGCGCTCACGTATTCGTCAGCGCGCTTTTTTATGTCTGCCACTCCCTCGCTCAACCATGCCTCACCACGGTGATATATTCCACTTCTCAAAACAACATGGCACCGTATTTCTCTTTTTTACACAGTTCCGTTACCGGTATAAAACGGATTCCCGCCATCCAGACAATAAACACAGTTATTTTACACTTTTAACAAAAAAAGTATTTATATCGACATCAATCACAGTTTTGAGGAAAAAAACGGCTTTATTTGTTAACAAAGAAAAAATAGAAAGATAGCCATTCACTTATTACGCATACCCTCATCATTCAAAGTAATACTGATTGGCATAAAAAAGAAAATAGATCCGCATTAACAAAGGGAAATTAAAAAATATTTCGTTAGACACTCACAATTCCTGCTTAATTATTAAAAAACCAAAAAACCTCATACCATAAATACCATTAACACAGGGTAAAAAAGGCAAAAGACAATGATTTAATTCACTGTGATCTAACTTCAAGAATACCCCAGACACCGCGTTAGAATGAATCTGTACCCAATAATACATCTGCACTTTTTATTCATCCCTTCCGATAAAAAGCCAAGCAGAGATATACGGAGAAAGAAAGATGAACAACTTCTATGTCGGCTCTGAAATTGGTCAATTACGTACCGTGATGCTGCATCGTCCTGAGCGTGCGCTCACCCACTTAACACCATCAAACTGTCATGACTTACTGTTTGATGATGTTCTGTCCGTTGAACGTGCAGGTGAAGAGCATGACAAATTTGCTCAAACCCTACGTGATCAAGGCGTTGAAGTCCTCCTGCTCCAAAATCTACTGGCTGAGACTCTGGATGTACCTGAAGCCAAAGAATGGCTGATGAACCTAAAAATCTCGGATTATACCTTCGGCCCTTCGTTTGCTAATGACATCCGTTGTTATTTGAATGACCTGCCTCACCATGAACTCGCATCGATGTTCTTAGGCGGATTGGCCTATTCTGAGCTGCCAATCGCAACAACCTCTATGTTGCAAGCCATGCACGCACCGTCCGACTTTATTATTGCTCCACTCCCCAACCACCTATTCACCCGCGATACCTCCTGCTGGGTTTACGGTGGTGTATCAATTAACCCTATGGCCAAACCCGCGCGTAAACGTGAAACCAATCATCTTCGCGCCATTTATAAATGGCACCCTCGCTTTGCGAACGGTGATTTTATTACCTACTTCGGCGGCGAAAATATCGACTATGACAACGCCACCATTGAAGGCGGCGATGTTACCGTCCTCGGCAAGGGCGTGGTGCTTATCGGTATGTCCGAGCGCACAACCCCACAAGGGGTAGAAAACTTGGCTTCTAGCTTATTTAGACACGGCCAAGCCAAACAAGTGATTGCGATGGAGCTACCGAAACACCGCTCTTGCATGCACCTTGATACCGTGATGACCCATATGCGCGAAGATACCTTCTCGGTATACCCAGAAGTGATCCGTAAAGACATCAAATGCTGGAGCCTCACCGGTGATCGCACCGGCAAGCTAAACGTTCGCGAAGAGGATTACTTCCTGACCGCGATTGAAAAAGGACTGGATGTTGGCCCACTAAATCTGATCACCACAGGGGGTGACAGCTTCGAAGCCGAACGCGAACAGTGGAATGATGCTAACAACGTACTGACTGTCCGTCCTGGCGTAGTCGTGGGTTATGAACGCAACACCTATACCAATGAAAAATATGACAAAGCGGGTATCACTGTGTTGTCGATTCCTGGTGACGAATTAGGTCGCGGTCGTGGCGGAGCACGCTGCATGAGCTGCCCAATCCATCGTGACGGCATCTAATCGCCTTGTTGGGCTGAGCAAGTAGCTCAGCCCCCACCGACTGTAGAGAGTATTAAGTATGAAAAAACAAACTGTGGTGGTGGCACTCGGAGGCAATGCACTCCTTCGCCGGGGTGAGCCTTTAGAAGCTGACATTCAACGCGCCAATATTGCCAAAGCAGCAAAAACCATTGCAGCGATTGGCGAACAATACAACGTGGTGCTCGTGCACGGTAATGGTCCACAGGTTGGCCTACTCGCCTTACAGGGGCTGGAGTATAAATCCGTCACGCCATATCCACTTGACGTTCTCGGTTCAGAAACCCAAGGCATGATTGGCTACATGTTAATGCAAGAGCTGCATAACTTAGCCCCCGAGCAACACGTTTCTTGCATGCTCACGCAAATGACCGTCGATCCAAATGATCCCGCGTTTGCCAATCCCACCAAGCCCATTGGTCCCGTTTACGACCAACAAGAGGCCTCGGCGCTGGCTGAAAAATACGGCTGGGACATCAAACCAGATGGCCAATATTATCGTCGTGTTGTACCCAGCCCACAACCAACCGGCATTGTGGAAGATGACGCCATCGCTAGCCTGATTGCGCAAGGACACCTTGTGATTTGTACCGGTGGTGGCGGCATTCCTGTGATTCAAGAAGGGAATCAACTTAAAGGGATTGAGGCTGTGATTGATAAAGACATGTCAGCGGCTTTCCTTGCTCGTCAAATCAATGCCGATGCCTTGCTGATTTTGACCGATGCCGACGCGGTGTATTTGGACTATGGCCAACCCACCCAACGCGCATTGGCGGATACCACCCCTGATGATCTGAGCCAATACACCTTCGACGCAGGCTCCATGGGACCCAAAATTGACGCGTCCTGCGAATTTATCCGTCAAGGCGGAAAACTGGTTGGCATCGGAGCCTTAGAGGATGGCCTTGCTATTCTTGCCGGCCAAGCCGGAACACGTATTCGTGCCCAAGCAGTCAATAACAACAATATTTCTCACGGCCAACCTGCACCAGCGCAAGCCTGAGACCAATAACGAGAGGATTACCCACTATGGCATTTAATCTACGTAACCGTAACTTCCTAAAGCTGCTGGACTTCACACCCCGTGAGATCCAACACTTTATCGACATGGCCATTGAACTCAAAAAAGCCAAATACAATGGCTATGAAACCCCACGTTTAAAAGGTAAAAATATCGCGCTGATCTTTGAGAAGTCGTCGACTCGTACCCGTTGTGCGTTTGAAACCGCCGTGTTCGACCAAGGCGGACAAGTCAGCTATATCGGCCCAACAGGCTCTCAAATTGGCCACAAAGAATCCATGAAAGACACGGCCCGCGTGCTTGGTCGCATGTATGACGGCATTGAATACCGTGGCTTTGGCCAAGCGATTGTTGAAGAGCTGGGCGAATATGCTGGTGTGCCGGTCTGGAACGGTTTAACCACCGAGTTTCACCCCACCCAAATCTTGGCGGATTTGATGACCATGATTGAACATGGTCGTGGAAAACAGCTTCACGAAATGCGCTTTGCGTACCTCGGTGATGCCCGAAACAACATGGGCAACTCTCTGATGGTCGGTGCGGCTAAAATGGGGATGGATATTCGTCTAGTGGCGCCAAAAGCATTCTGGCCTGAAGAAGAGCTGGTCGCACAATGCCGCGCGATCGCTGAACAAACGGGCGCACGCATTACCCTCACCGAAGACGTGCAGGAAGGTGTCAAAGACTGTGATTTCTTGTACACCGACGTGTGGGTATCTATGGGTGAATCCAAAGAAGCATGGGATGAGCGTGTCGCATTGATGAAGCCTTACCAAGTCAATATGGACGTGGTCAAAGCAACCGGCAATCCACACGTAAAATTCATGCATTGCTTACCCGCTTTCCACAACAACGAAACCACCGTGGGTGCGGAGATCGAAGCCAAATATGGCTTAAAAGGCCTTGAAGTGACAGAAGATGTCTTCGAGTCTGACTATTCGATTGTCTTTGATGAAGCAGAAAATCGCTTGCACACCATCAAAGCGGTCATGGTTGCCACTCTCGGCGACTGATCCACGCGCCGGGTGCCTATGCATCCGGCGTCTATTCTTTGCGTCAAGCAGTGACCATCATCAAGGTTTGCCCCCGCCAACACTGATACTATGCGTTTAAAATCACCAGAAAGCAGTGAAATTCACTATTTTCGAGGTTAATAGCCATCGATTATAAAGGAGTGACCGGTGAGTGATTATGCAATTCCGTCGGTGACAGCCTCCAATCCGGAGGAGAACATCCTCTCAGCCTGCCGGCATTTATTACAAACCCAAAGCTTTACCACCCAAGACGAAGTGCGTCAGCAGTTGGTCCAACTGGGGTATCTCGACGTCAGCCAATCTACCGTCTCTCGTTTGCTCTCCAAACTTGGAGTGGCAAAGATCCCCAATGCACATGGACAGAAGGTGTATTCGATCAGCGGCGATATTGAGCCCGTTTACGCGGTGTCATCGGTGGGATCTCAAATTGATGAAATCACGTGCAGTCATGCCATGGTGGTAATCAAAACCCACCCTGGTGGTGCGCAGTTGATCGCGCGCTTAATCGATCTGAATCGTCACCCTGCGATTTTAGGCACGGTAGGCGGTAACGACACGATTTTTGTTGCACCTCGCCGTGTGAGCGAGTTGAACTTATGCGAAAAAGCAGTACGAGAACGTCTGGCAAGCGAGTAAGTACTTTACCTCGCCGCGCAACCGTTGCAGACTATTAACGTCGCTTTTTTAACAAAGGAATACAGCATGACCCAAGTACTGCAAACTGAGCAGGCACCTGAAGCTATTGGCCCATATTCACAGGGTGTCGATCTCGGCAACATGGTACTGACTTCCGGTCAGATCCCTGTCAATCCAGTGACTGGTCAAATTTCACCAGAGATCACTGCTCAAACACGCCAATCACTCGATAACGTTAAAGCCGTTGTTGAAGCGGCGGGCCTCAAAGTGAATGACATTGTTAAACTGACTGTCTTCGTTAAAAACCTTGAGGACTTTGCGGAAATCAATAAAGTCTACGGCGCTTTTTTTGATGAGCACGGCGTAGAAAACTATCCCGCCCGTTCTTGTGTGGAAGTCGCTCGCCTTCCTAAAGATGTAGATATTGAAATTGAAGGGATTGCGGTGCGTCACGCGTAACCTATGCCGTTGCATACAAGAAAGCGGCGTTTAACGCCGCTTTTTTTATGCTTTCTCACACCTAAGCCATAGCATGCGTCGGCGTCATCGCACAAATGTGAGCAAATACCTGTGAGAACCAAGCCGTAAATTGCTCCGGCGAGTCCGCCAGTGCGACTTGTATATCTTGCTCCGACCACCAGCGACAATCCGATACCTCATCGGGGTTTAAAATCATCTCCACATGATTCACTTCACACGCAATCACCTGATCCCACTCGTGCTCAACCAGACCGTTATCCAGTTCAGCACGGTAGATAAAGGCAGGCCCCATGGCGAAATCAAGCGGACGCGCAATACCAAGCTCTTCATATAAACGCCGCTTGGCCGCGGCAGCCACAGGTTCATCTTTTTTGGGGTGCGAGCAGCAGGTATTGGTCCATAACCCACCGCTGTGATATTTGCTGTCAGCACGACGCTGAAGCAAGAACTCACGCTCACCGTCTTGGTTAAGACGGTATAACATGAGCGAAAAGGCCGAGTGCAGCCATCCTTGCTGATGGGCCTCCAACTTTTCAGCGGTCCCCTTGGGTTCACCCTCAGGTGACACCAAGACCACATGGTGACGCTGGGTTGGGGTCATGAGACACTCCTCTGTTATGCAGACTGCTTATTACGCTCAGCCACTTCCGCATCCAACTGCTCAAGTTTCGCTTTCATCAGTTGATGACAGTGTGCAGCAAGTTCGCGCACATTCTCTTTACTGTAGCCCTCGACCGATATCGGTGCCATCACTTCCACAATCACATGGCCGTTGTTCCAACGGTTCGCTTTGCAATGATGGGTCGAGCTACATACCACAGGCACCAGCGGCACTTGTGCGCCAATGGCGGCATGGAATGCGCCCGTTTTAAACGGCAATAAGCCACGGCCACGCGAACGTGTTCCCTCTGGGAATAACCATACGCATAATTGCTTCTCACGGATCTTTTCAATCACTTGAGCAATGGTTCCCATCGCTTTACTGCGGTTAGCGCGATCAATCAATACGTTACCGGTAAGCCAATACAACTGACCAAAAATCGGGATCCACAACAGGCTTTTTTTGCCCACAGTGACCGCACCCGGCATCAGTGCATTCGAGAGCGTGACCATGTCCCAGTTACTTTGGTGGTTAGCAATACACACACTCGCGCCCGGTTCACGTGGTGCGCCCTCGGCAAAGCGCAGCTCTACCTTGGTACCAAATAAGCCAGATAGACGACCAAACCATTTACTAATCTGGTAGCAGTTGCGTGGGTTACGTGGACTGAGTAGGCAATACAGCCCACCAAACACAAATAGCAAGATTGCGACAATCAGTACGGCAATCAGCCGTAACACAATAATCATTTCTCTCTCCAAAAGAGCAGACTGTCAAAGGCGAGTCAGTATACGGATTCGGAACAAAAATGCACCTAGTGAAAAAACGCACCTTCCAAAGAAGGTGCGTTCATTGGACTAGCTGTCTTGCTCGTCAATAAGGATTTCTACCGCGGAGACCCGTTGCAGGCCTCTTGGCAGCATGCTGCCACGACGACCCCGTTCACCACGGAAGTTGTCGAGGTCAGCGGCTTTTAGGGTCAACTTACGCTTGCCTGCATGCAGGGTCACCCCTGCTCCTTGCGGTAAGACATGTAACTGACTGAGCACCTCATCACGTGATTTGGCGCGCGCACCAGGGATATTGATAATCTTGTTTCCTTTACCTTTGCCCAACTGTGGCAAATCATGGATAGGGAATACCAACATCCGCCCCTCATTGGAAATGGCCAAGATCTGATCCGTTTCTAAGTCGTGAATACGGCGAGGCGGCATCACTTCGGCGTGCTCAGGCACAGTTAATAGCGCTTTACCACTACGGTTTTTCGACAGCATGTCTGCCTGTTTACACACAAAGCCATAGCCTGCATCCGAGGCAAGTAACGTCAGTTGGCTTTCATCCGCCATCATCACATGACGAATCGACGAGCCTGGAGTGATATTGATACGGCCCGTGATCGGTTCACCCTGACTGCGCGCCGACGGCAAGGTGTGCGATTCAATGGCATAGCTACGTCCGTCTGACCCCAAGAACACCGCGGGTTGATTGCTCTTGCCCGGCGCCGCATCGAGAAACTTGTCTCCCGCTTTATAGTTCAGCCCAGCCGCATCAACATCGTGCCCCTTGGCATGACGGATCCAACCTTTTTCCGACAGCACCACGGTGATCGGCTCACTGGGGATCAAATCACGCTCCGTCATGGCTTTGGCTTCTTCACGTTCCACCAACGGCGAGCGTCGATCATCACCGTACTTTTCAGCATCGGCGAGGATCTCTTTTTTGATCAAGGTATTCAACCGACGCTCTGAGCCTAACAGGGTTTGCAACTTGTCCCGCTCTTTGCTGAGCTCATCTTGCTCACCACGGATTTTGATCTCTTCGAGTTTGGCCAATTGACGCAGTTTGATCTCTAGAATCGCTTCCGCTTGCTTCTCACTAAGCCCAAAGCGCTTGATCAGTTCTGCCTTTGGATCATCCTCACTGCGGATGATTTCAATCACCTCATCAATATTGAGGTACGCGACCAATAAGCCCTCAAGAATGTGCAAACGCGCCAACACCTTCTCGAGACGATACTCCAAGCGACGACGCACCGTATCCCGACGGAACGTCAACCACTCCGACAGGATCATTTGCAGCCCTTTTACTTGCGGGCGTGCATCGAGGCCGATCATATTGAGGTTAACGCGATAGTTTTTCTCAAGATCCGTTGACGCGAATAAGTGATTCATCAACTGATCACTATCAACTCGGTTAGAGCGCGGCACCACCACGATACGTGTCGGGTTTTCGTGGTCAGACTCATCACGCAAGTCATCGACCATCGGCAGTTTTTTCGCCCGCATTTGGTTGGCGATTTGCTCGAGTAACTTGGCGCCAGAGACTTGATGCGGCAGTGCTGTGATCACAATGTCGCCGCTTTCTTTGTGCCAACGAGCTCGCATCTTGATGCTGCCACGACCACTGGTATAGAGCTTTTTCAGCTCGTGATGAGGTGTAATGACTTCTGCTTCAGTCGGATAATCCGGCCCTTTGACGTATTCCATCAGGCCATCCAGATCGATACTGGGTTTATCAATCATCGCCGCCAGCGCGTTAGCAAGTTCGCGCGCATTATGCGGGGGAATATCGGTGGCCATACCAACCGCAATCCCGGTCACCCCATTGAGGAGAATATGAGGAAGGCGCGCAGGTAAGGTTTTCGGCTCTTTCATGGTGCCATCAAAGTTTGGCACCCAATCCACAGTTCCTTGTCCCAGCTCTTGTAAGAGGACTTCCGAGAAGCGCGACAGGCGTGATTCGGTATAACGCATCGCCGCGAACGATTTGGGATCGTCCGGCGCCCCCCAGTTACCTTGACCATCCACCAGCGGATAACGATAAGAGAAAGGTTGCGCCATCAATACCATGGCTTCGTAGCAGGCAGAATCACCATGAGGGTGATACTTACCGAGCACGTCGCCAACGGTACGCGCTGATTTTTTATATTTGGCGGAGGCAGACAGCCCCAGCTCAGACATTGCATAAATAATTCGGCGCTGTACCGGTTTTAATCCGTCACCGATAAACGGCAGCGCACGGTCCATGATGACGTACATCGAGTAGTTGAGGTAAGCATCCTCTGTAAACTTGCGCAAGGCAAGCTGCTCGACGCCATCATAAGTCACCTCTGTCATGCTGATAGTATCCCGTTATATTTGTTTAAATCTCGGTCAGCTCGGCCATGTCGCCTTTTTGCTGCAACCAGTTACGACGATCTTCTGCCCGTTTTTTACCTAGCAGCATGTCCATCATTAATTGGGTTTGCTCAGGATCATCAATCGTCAGTTGCACCAAACGGCGTGTATTTGGATCCATCGTGGTTTCACGCAGTTGCAGAGGGTTCATTTCCCCCAGCCCTTTAAAGCGCTGTACGTTGATTTTTCCGCGTTTATTACTTAATCGCTCAAGGATGCCTGCTTTCTCGTCTTCATCGAGGGCGTAAAAGACTTCTTTTCCGCAATCAATACGGTACAAAGGCGGCATCGCAACATATACATGTCCTGCTTCGACCAGGGCACGGAAATGCTGCACAAACAACGCACATAACAGCGTCGCAATATGTAGACCATCAGAATCCGCATCGGCGAGAATGCAGACTTTATCGTAGCGCAGCCCGGACAGATCACCGGAGTCAGGGTCTATCCCTAGCGCCACCGAAATATCATGCACCTCTTGGGAAGCGAGGACTTGGTCAGCTGATACTTCCCACGTATTAAGAATTTTACCGCGTAGCGGCATCACCGCCTGAAACTCACGATCACGGGCCTGTTTCGCTGAGCCGCCTGCCGAGTCACCCTCCACCAAAAAGAGTTCGGTGCGACTGGAATCTTGCATCGCGCAGTCTGTCAGCTTACCGGGCAACGCTGGTCCCGAGGCGACTTTTTTCCGTACCACCTTTTTCGCGGCGCGCATACGGCGATGCGCGCTGGCAATGCACACCTCAGCCAAACGCTCGGCCAAGTGAGGACGCTCATTCAGCCACAAGCTAAAGGCATCTTTGACCACACCAGACACAAAGGCTGCACATTGACGTGAGGACAAACGCTCTTTCGTTTGGCCGGCAAATTGCGGATCTTGGATTTTCACTGACAAGACATATGCACAGCGCTCCCAGATATCATCCGCGGTGAGCTTCACACCACGAGGCAATAGGTTGCGGAACTCGCAGAACTCGCGCATCGCTTCTAGCATACCTTGGCGCAAGCCATTGACATGGGTGCCACCTTGCGGCGTCGGAATTAAGTTAACATAGCTTTCAGTGGTTAATTCACCACCTTCCGGTAACCAAATCACCGCCCAATCGACCGCTTCGTTCTTGCCACTGAACTCACCGACAAAGGGAGTGTCAGGCAACAGTTCAAAGCCCTTAACACTGTCGGCAAGGTAGTCTTTTAGGCCCGCTTCGTAGCACCAGCTAATGGTTTCATCGGTATTTTTGTCGGTGAAATTGATGGTTAAGCCCGGGCAAAGGACAGCTTTGGCTTTTAATATGGTTTTTAAGCGTGACAGCGAGAACTTACCGGAATCGAAAAATTGACTATCCGGCCAAAAGTGCACCCGCGTGCCACGGTTGCGTCGTCCGCACGTGCCAGTCACGGTCAAGTCTTGCACTTTGTCACCGTTTTCGAAGGCGATGTCATAGACTTGCCCATCGCGCTTGACCGTGATCTCAACACGACGAGACAAGGCGTTAACCACAGAGATCCCGACCCCGTGCAAACCACCACTAAATTGATAGCTTTTGTTGGAGAACTTGCCGCCAGCGTGAAGCTTACAGAGGATCAGCTCAACCCCAGACACTCCTTCTTCTGGGTGAATATCTACAGGCATCCCACGGCCATCATCAATCACTTCTAATGATTGGTCGGCATGAAGGATCACATCGATTTTACTCGCGTGGCCAGCAAGGGCTTCGTCGACACTGTTATCGATCACTTCTTGCCCTAAATGGTTAGGGCGACTGGTATCTGTGTACATACCCGGGCGTCGGCGCACTGGCTCGAGCCCGTTGAGGACTTCTATCGATCCTGCGTTATAACTTTGCTCTGTCATAATCGATTGGCTTAATAAATGTGATGACATGGTCAGCAAGGGGGCCTAGCTTGTCAAGCTCCGCCCCCTGTTACCGCGAGTTTATGTGAACTGCCATCCGCCTCGTACGCCGCCGTGTTCAGGCGAGACAAGGTTTGCCTAAGACGTTGGCAATAAAAGGAGGCTACAATCCAAGGAACTGGATAATGTCGGCGCAGTAGCGTTCAAAGCCAACAAAGCTATGATCGCCCTCTGGCTCAACCGTTTGTCGACTGGCACTAAATTTCTCAACCGCTTGACGATAGTCGAGCACTTCATCCCCCATTTGCTGCAGCAGCCAAAATTGCGAAGGGTGCGTCAAGGTAGGCACATCCAGCGTGCGCAGCGCCAAAATATCGTCAGCATCGAGTTGATAGCGCTCATGGGTGTAAGGATTCACCTGCTCGCCGATATAATCTTGCAATAACTCATACGGGCGTACCGCCGGATTGACCAACACCGCAGGTATATCATAGCGCTCACTGAGCCAAGTGGCGAGAAATCCCCCCAGTGAACTGCCAACGAGCCCCAGCTGATGGGTGGCACCATAGGTATCGACCAACTCAGTCAACAGATTCACGGTGGGTTGTGGGTGGCTAGGCAGTTGCGGGACGAGTACCTGAATATCCGGGCGCATCGTTTGACAATACGCCCGCATTTGTCGTGCTTTTAATGACTGCGGAGAGCTATTAAAGCCATGGAGATAGAGCAGTGCTGAGGCCATAGGGTTAGTATCCACTGGAGTCAAAATCAGGACGGAACTGTTGCCCTGTCACACGCTCGACTTGGCTCTCAATCCGTCCATCACTGTGCAAATCCAACCAGCGCCAGCCGGGGTTTTGATTATCCAATGCAAAATCATGCGAGTCCGGCATAAATTGGATACAGGTTGACGGCGATGCCATAACTTGTACACCTTGATGGCGAACATTCAGCGCTTGGTGAATGTGTCCACACACCACGGCTTTTGCCTGTGGGTGGGCCGCCATGATCTGCCAAAACCGCTCGCGGTTAACCAACTTGTGTTGATCGAGCCAAGTGCTGCCGGCCTCTAGCGGATGATGATGCAATAATACCAGCGCATGGCGCTGTGGGTACTCACTTAAGTGCTGATCTAACAGGCGTAACTGTTCGCTAGATAATTCACCATGTGGCACACCCGACACTTGGCTGTCGAGTAATATCATTTGCCAGTGTTTGCCAAGCAACACTTGTGAACAATGCGACAGCGAGCCAGATTGCAACACCGAACGCATTTCGGGTTGAAAATCATGGTTTCCCGGCAGCCAAAAACAGGGTTGCTGCCAACGCTGAATTCCATCTACAAAGCGGCGATAAGATAACGCTGAGTGATCTTGAGATAAATCACCGGTCGCAATAATGGCGTCAAAGGTACGTTGTGTGGCGCTTATCGCATCAAGCACCGCATGATAGCTATGCAGTGTATTAACACCCAGCAAACTGCCCTGTTCGTCCGCGAACAGGTGCGTGTCGGTGATTTGCAGAAGGCGAATACAATCGCCGTTCGCGTTCTCAATCTGGCAAGGCTGCAACGTTGAAAATACCTTTGCTGGTTTAGTTTAACGATGATTTATACACGGAGTCTGAGGCGGTCACGCCGCGGCGCAAACAGTGCGCCAGCCAATCAGACAAAAATGCATTAACCTGATGTTTTTCATTGCGCTGATGCATGCGCGGATTCGGATAATCATAACGCGGTTTTAGTCGTGAAATCTGCTGCGTGGTACACACTTCAGCAACACGTGCATCATGGTATAGGCGCACGGTTAAATTCGCGCGTAAGTAGTCGGGGGCTTGGCCTTTGCCGAGCTGGGCAATGTCCAGTAAGGTAGTGTAACGGGTTGACTCACGGACAACCAACGCATATTCCTGCCCTTGAATATCGTATCGACACACTTGCCCGACCTCGTCGCGTTTAGGCATTAAACGGACAAGTTTGGCGTAGTTGGTTTCATACAGGCGCATCATCGCCGGCAAGTCGACTCGATAATCTGTTTTCACACACACCTACTGTTTATTGATTGTTTTGTTCATTATAGCTTTGACGTAGCCGACTAGCATTGAGTTCCAACCATTGCAGCGCAATGATGGATGCCGCGTTTTCAATCTCGCCATCGACCACCTTTTGATACGCCTGTTGACGTGAGAATCGATGAACCAAGATATCTTCATTTTCGCTTGCCAATCCGTGTACGCCAGCCGCTTCAGACGCATCGACAATCGCCACAAAGACCTCTAATTGTTCCGAGCAGCCGCCGGAGCTGGATAAATAGCGGGTCACTCGCTCCATCTGCTGCAATAAAAGGCCGGCTTCTTCCCGCGCCTCGCGATGTGCCACTTGCTCGGGAGACTCTTGCTTATCTATCATGCCCGCAACAATCTCAAGCTGCCATGGCGAAGCCCCAGCAGCCATCGCTCCGACGCGAATTTGTTCTAGCATAACCACTTCGTCCCGCACAGGGTCATAGGGAAGCACTGCCACCGCATGACCACGCTCAAACAACTCGCGAACCACGGTACCACTCCAACCGCCTTTAAACAGTCGGTGACGAAACTGATAGCGCTGAATCGAGAAAAACCCTTGATAGCATGGTGAGATATCTTCAATCACAATGTCTTCACGGCCAAACTGACCGGGGGGATGGCTGGACATACTCGCTCCTTGCTATTTGTGGTGGCAGTGCAGTCTTATCATTGGCACGGTTGCGCTGCAAACCTTAAACTTAACTTTTTTGATAAAAGTTACAACTATTTTTAAGTCCCAATCGCAAACTGGATAGTTTACACTCAGTGTCTTAACAAATTGTCAGTTTCACGCAAGCATAATTGCGGTAAGCTAGTTGTCGTATTCTTATTGAACAGCTCAAATTCAGGGATTCTACCTATGAAAAAATTGCTCCCTTTGGCATTAGGCTTGGCACTCGGCAGCCTAAGCTCCGTGGCTCTAGCCGACGATCTCGCCCAAATTTACCAACAAGCGAAGCAAAGTGATCCCACACTCAATCAAGCCGCTGCTGAACGTGACGCTGCGTTTTCAGCCGTGGATGCAACGCGCGGTACATTGCTACCCCAAATTGGGTTAAATGCTGGCTATTCGATCACCCGCAATGACAGCAACGATCAGCGTGACAGTAACACCACCAGCGCAGACATCAGTCTAAGCCAACAAATTTTTAAGCGTGATAGCTGGATCAACCTCGATATCAGCGAAATGCAAGCGCGTCAGCTAGATGCAGTTTACGCCGCGCAACAGCAAGGCTTGATGCTGCGTGTCGCACAAGCCTACTTTGATGTACTCCGTGCCATGGACAAGCTGGAATTTGTCAAAGCAGAAAAAGCGGCGGTTGGCCGTCAGCTTGAGCAAACCAAACAACGTTTCGAAGTCGGGCTCTCCGCGATTACCGACGTACACGATGCACAAGCGCAATATGACGCAGTACTCGCCGACGAAATCTTGGCCCAGAATGCCCTCACCAATAGCTATGAAGGCTTGCGTGAGATCACTGGTGAAGCGCCACGTGATTTGCGCGTGTTGGATACCGCACGTTTTAGCGCGAGTAAACCTCAGCAGCAGCCAACCGCGTTGGTTGAAACTGCCGAAGAGAAAAACTTGAAGCTGTTGGCAAGCCGTATTGCCCGTGATACGGCCAAAGAGCAAATCAAGCTAGCTGAGTCTGGCCACCTTCCGACTTTAACGTTTAGCGCTAAATACGGCATGACAGATGTCGATAATCAGCACAGTGATGCGTATTCAAGCGATACCAACGAAGGCAGTGCCGGACTCACCTTTAGTTTGCCGCTGTTTACAGGGGGAAGCACCTCAGCGAACGTTGAGAAAGCGCAGTATAACTTCGTTGCGGCCTCGGAAAGTTTGGAAGCCACGTTCCGTTCAACGGTTAAGGACGTTCGCGCCTTCTATAACGACATTAACGCTTCTATCGGTGCCTTGCGTGCCTATGAGCAAACGGTCATCTCTGCGCGTTCAGCCCTAGAAGCGACAGAAGCAGGCTTTGAAGTGGGCACACGTACCATTGTGGATGTCCTCGACGCCACACGCCGTCTATACGATGCCAACCGTAACCTGTCGAATGCGCGTTACGACTACATCTTGAGCCGCCTTCAGTTGCGTCAAGCCGTGGGGACACTTAGCGAGCAAGACTTGCTAGAAATCAACAAAGGCTTGATTGAAAAGCGCTAAGCCTTAGCCGCTATCTTTGATCTAAAAAGGTGCCCTCAGGCACCTTTTTTATTGACGGTTACTCGCTCGGTTTTATTGACCGCGACGAATTGACTCAATGATTTCGGTGGTGGAACAGCCGTCTTCAAAATTCAGCACTTTCACCTCGCCACCGTTATCCATCACCGCCTCAGCACCCGCTATCTCATCAACCTGATAATCGCCGCCTTTGACCAATAGATCTGGCAAGACAGCACCAATCAGGCGCGCAGGTGTTTCTTCACTAAAGGGCACCACCCAGTCGACCGCCCCCAAGCCAGCCAATACCGCCATACGTCGGTCCGTCGGGTTGACGGGACGTCCAGGCCCTTTCAAGGCTTGAACCGATGCGTCGGTATTCACCGCCACAATCAGACGATCTCCCAGTTTGGCGGCTTCATTCAGGTACGCCACATGGCCAGCATGTAAAATGTCAAAGCAGCCATTGGTCATCACCACTTTTTCGCCGCGCCCTTTGGCGACTTTCACCGCCTCAATCAACTGCGCTTCTGTGGTAACACCAAACCCAGACTCGTGCGAGCCATGAATCGCTTCGGTCAACTCAATGGTCGATAAGGTAGAGGTACCGAGTTTACCGACCACTACACCAGCCGCCGCATTCGCCAGTGCGCAGGCCTCTTCGATGGGCTTGCCCGCTGCCAACGATGCCGCCAATACCGAAATCACAGTATCGCCAGCCCCGGTCACATCATAAACTTCTTTAGCCAGTGTCGGCAGATTCAGTGGAGCGGCATCGGGGCGAAGTAGCGTCATACCGTGTTCACTGCGGGTCACCAATAATGCACCCAACTGATATTTTTCAATCAGCGCAACGCCTTTTTCGACCAAGTCTTCATCACTGTCTACCCGTCCAGCAACCGCTTCAAACTCAGCCATATTTGGGGTTAATAAGCTGGCACCACGATAGCGCTCAAAATCAGTACCTTTCGGATCCACCAAGGTGGTCACACCGGCTTGCTTGGCCGCCTGAATCAAAGGTTGGACTTGCGACAGTGCACCTTTTGCGTAATCGGACAAAATCATGGCCTGACATTGCGGTAAAGCCGCTTCGACTTTTGCCAACATAGGGGCCACATCCACGCCCTCAAACCCCTCTTCAAAATCAAGACGGATCAGCTGCTGGTTGCGACTCATCACCCGCAGTTTGGTAATCGTGGGGTGGGAATCAAGCGCGACAAAATCGCACGCAACCTTGAGCGAGTGAAGTTTCTGCGTGAGCGCATCGGCTTGCTCATCCTTGCCTGTCAAACCAATGAGTTGGGTATGACCCCCTAACGCAGCGATGTTCATGGCAACGTTAGCTGCGCCACCGGGGCGCTCTTCTGTTTGATTGATCTTCACTACAGGTACAGGTGCCTCAGGCGAAATTCGCCCCGTTGGGCCATACCAATAGCGATCAAGCATCACATCACCCACGACCAAGACTTGGGCTTGGCTGTAGTCAGGAAGGCTAAGTTTCATCTGGATCTCCGATACTGTCGTTACTGGGCGATAGTAGCACAGCCCTAATAAAAATGACCTATTGTCAGATGGCTCGCCGTACAAAAAACACGCAAAAACATTTCGATACCGTCACAGTGAGGCAGGTTCGCGCACGATTGTGGCGGGACAGCTTTTTAATTTTGCTCTACAATAGCGCAAGCCTCTCGGCCCCTTCTGGTTTTGGTTTTCATGAGTCATTAACGCTATGAGCGATTTTTCAGCGCCCACTTTTCGGATTGGGTTTGTTCACCCTCGGTATTGGCACACTTGGCTTGGTGTCGGATTCATGTATCTGGCAAGTTGGCTTCCTTATCGCGTCCAGTTTTATTTGGGCCGCGGTCTGGGTCGACTCATGTATACGCTGATGAAACGCCGCGTTGGCATCGCCGATCGTAACCTTGCGCTCTGCTTCCCAGAAATGACCCGCGCTGAGCGTGCCGCGATGGTCAAAGAAAATTTTGCGAATTCGGGCCTTGCCTTGTTCGAAACGGGTATGGCGTGGTTTTGGCCTAAGTGGCGAATCAACAAGCATGTCACCATTGAAGGGTTGGACACTCTGATTGATCTGGAAAAGCAAGGTAAAGGGGTTTTGCTGATCGCCGTCCACTCGCTCAATCTAGAAATCGGTGCACGTGGCCTTAGTGACCAAACACCTGGCGTTGGCGTTTACCGCCCCAATACCAACCCTGTCTATGACTGGTTCCAGTTTCGTGGCCGAATGAAACGTAACATTGGCGTGGATCGAAAAGACGTCAAATCCATGATTCGCTACCTCAAAGAGGGACACCGGATGTGGTACGCCCCCGACCATGACTATGGCCGACGCCGCTCAACCTTTGCGCCGCTTTTTGCGGTCGAAAAAGCCTGTACCACCACAGGGACGAGCTTGCTCGCCACTGCCGGTCATGCAACCGTGGTGCCTTTTTCCGTGATACGCCAACGACGCAATGGGCAGTATCACGTTAAGATAGAGGCGCCAATCAAACACTTTCCTAAAGACGCCCATGAAGCCGCCGTGGTTACCAACCAAGCGGTTGAGCGTTTAATTCTTCGCGCCCCTGAGCAATACATGTGGCTACACCGACGTTTTAAAACACGCCCCGAAGGTGAGCCTTCGTTGTATTGAGTTAAAAAAGGGCTGCTCGCGCGGCCCTTTTTGCGGCTATGGCTGACCTAACCACTGATGCCAAGCCTGTTCGACCACCTCTCTTTGCGTCACAAATTCGCTTTGAGGCACCACGCCTGATTCACCAGCAAGGTGGCTGCGATGAAGGGCATTACGCATACCAGTATACGCCTCTTTCAGTGCCAAAGCTTGTGATGTTGGCATCACACCCGTCTCTCCGGCTTGTTCAAAAATACGCGCATTATCGCTGTAGCGCGTTAAGGCCGGATACTGCTGGCTATGGCTTAACACCAAATACTGCGCCAGAAACTCAATATCCGTGATCCCACCTTTATCTTGCTTAATCGCAAACACGGCTGGGTCATGTCGGTGCGCATGCTGGCGCATTTTCTCTCGCATCGACGAGACCTGCTCACGTAGTGTCTCTGGGTCTCTGGGGATGGTAAGAATACGCTGACGAACTTCAGAAAATGCTCGGCTTAAAGACGGATCGCCATAGATCATGCGCGCACGCACGAGCGCCTGATGCTCCCAAGTCCACGCTTCATTTTGCTGGTAATCCGCATACGCTTCCAAGGTACTGACTAACATTCCTGAGGTACCCGAGGGACGCAGACGGGTATCAATTTCATATAACACCCCAGATGCCGTGCGGGTTGAGAAAAGATGCACAATCCGTTGCGCCAGTCGTAAATAAAACTGACGGCCATCTATCACCTTGCGGCCATCGGTTTCTATATGGCTTGGACAGTCATGCAAAAACACCACATCCAAATCGGAGTTATAACCTAATTCCCAACCGCCAACTTTGCCATAGCCGACCACGGCAAAGCCGCGCCCTTCACGGTCGGTTAAATGCGTAGGCTGACCATATTTTTCGGTCATTTGGTACCACGCTTGATTGACCACCGCTTCCACAATTGCTTCGGCTAAATAGGTTAAGTGGTCACTCACTCGCATCACTGGCAATACCCCCGCAATATCAGCGGCGGCAATTTTCAGTAACTGGGTTTGCTTGAATTGACGCACCGCTTCCATCTGCTGTTCCATATCTTCAACCGGGATCCGCGCCAGATAGTCCCCAAGCTCACTCCGATACGCGTCGGGCGCTAACGGTTGATAGAGATGGGTTAAATCCAATAGCTCATCCAACAGCATGGGGTAACGGGCAAGCTTTTCTGCGACCAAGGGACTCGCGGCACATAAGCGTAGGACTTGGTCAATGGCGCTAGGGTGTTCGTCCAGAAGCTCAAGGTAGGTCGTGCGTGTCGCAATATTGACCAATAAGTGAGTAATATGCGGCAGTACGCGTTCAGGATGAGGCTGCGCCAGTAATTTACTGAGTAATAATGGCATAAGGCGGTTTAGCACATCCCGACCTCTCGGGCCCAAGGTCCGCTTTGCCAGCTCTTGCTTAAAGCTCAGCAATTGATCTGCGATGCTGGTCTCCGGCACGCCAAGATCGGCCAAGATCAAATTCGCATTATCGGGATCCCGCGCCATCGCCCACAAGTCATGATATTCGCTATCAACGTCGGCATCGCCTTCTTGCTCATCATCCCCAATCAAGCCAGAAAACACCTGATGGACCGCATGCATATGCTGGTGAATTTTAGCGACCAAGGATGGCCAATCCGATTCATTTAACGCCGCACACAGACGTGCTCGATCAAGCTCCGTCTCAGGAAGCGTTTGGGTTTGTTTATCGTCAATCGCTTGCAGCAGGTTTTCTACCCGACGCAAGTAAAGGTACGCGGCCTTCAACTGCGCCACATCGTTAGCGGGTAATAACGCCAGCTCATCCAGCGCCGCCAAGGTCTCTAACAAGCCCCGCTGACGCAAACTCGGCTCTCGGCCCCCGCGGATCAGCTGAAAAGATTGGGCAATAAACTCAATTTCGCGAATACCGCCGGCGCCTAATTTAATATTGTCCGTCAAACCACGTCGACGGACCTCACGCTGAATCAACTGCTTCATACGACGCAGTGCTTGAATGGCACTAAAGTCGATATAGCGACGAAAGACAAACGGGCGCAACATCTGACGCAAGCTTTGATAGCAATCGTATTGCTCTTTGCCCATCACCCGCGCTTTGATCATCGCATAACGCTCCCAATCTCGGCCTTGTTCTTGATAGTAATCTTCGAGCGCAGCAAAGCTCATCACTAAAGGACCACTGTCGCCAAAGGGGCGCAAACGCATATCAACCCGATAGCAAAAACCATCCACGGTCGGTTGGTCGAGCGCTTTAATCAAGCGTTGCCCTAATCGGGTAAAAAACTGCGCATTGGCAATACTGCGTCGCGCACCTTGCGTTTCGCCATTGTCGGGATAGGTAAAAATTAAATCGATGTCTGAGGAAAAGTTCAGCTCACCGCCCCCCAGTTTTCCCATACCAAGGATCAACATGGGTTGCGCCTCGCCTTCCGCATTCATTGGCGTGCCCCATGACTGAATGCAATGCGCATAAAGCCATTGATAGGCGGCCAGTATTTGCGCCTCAGCCAATGCCGATAGATGCTGCAAACTTTGTTCTACTGACCAATTACCTTGGATATCTTGCCAAGCAATCCACACCAGCTCTTGTTGGCGCACCTGACGTAACACGCGATGGAACGCGGCTTCATCGTCAACCGATTCAAGTGCTTGGGCTAATAAGGATGAGTACTGACTCGCGCGACATGGATCATCACGATGTTGGTATAACCAGTCCAATAAACCGGCTTGCTGTAATAAGGCAGCTGCAATAAATTCACTGCATCCAAGCGCCCGCTCGAGTTGCTCGCGGGCACTATCTTGCCAGCGCGCCAATGCGTCTGCGCAGTGCGCTTCAAGCTGGGAGGTATGATGATTGATGGTTGAGGCGAGCATATCAGGCAAAGCCATGGTGATTCCTTGTTGCGCTATCCTGCTTTGACATTAACAAAAAACGGCCCGCATGCGCAGCGGGCCGTTCCAGAGTGTGAAAAACGCGTCGATTAAATCTTGAATGCGCCAATTTTTTCATTAAGCGATTGGGCACTTTGCTCCACCATTTCTGCAGTTTCATGCAACTCGGTGACCACGGTCACAGAAGCTTGCACCAGCTCTTTCACGTTGGTGAGATTTTGGTTCATTTCACCCGCGACCGAAGCTTGTTGCTCAGACGACGAAGCAATTTGGAAATTCATATCATTGAGAGAACGGATCTGCGCCACGATTTGATCGAGTTCCCCGCCCGCTTGGCTGACCGAATCAACACTGCTATCAGCCTCACTCACACTACGCTCCATCAAGCTCACTGCTTGTTGTGCACTTTGCTGCAATTGGGTGATCATATCCTGAATTTCCACCGTCGCCTCTTGGGTATGTTGTGCCAACTTACGCACTTCATCGGCAACCACCGCAAATCCACGTCCGCTATCCCCAGCACGCGCCGCTTCTATTGCGGCATTGAGAGCCAGCAAATTGGTCTGCTCAGAAATCCCTTGGATAGTGACAACCACAGTGCCAATTTTTTCCACTTGCGATTCAACTTGGCTCACCACTTGTGAGGACTGACTAATGTCGCTAGACAACTCGTTGATGGTGTTGATGGTCGTTCCCACATAGCGCTGACCACTTGCCGCCTGTTCATTCGACGCTTCAGTGGCTTTCGAGGCTTCACGCGTATGTTCAGCCACATTCTGCACCGTGGCACTCATCTCACTCATCGCTGAAGCAAGCTGATCGATTTCGGCAAACTGTTCCTGCGCAGATTCTTTTGTCTCCGCCATACTGATGGTCATAATCTCTGCTAACGAGGATAACTCATCAGCGGCTTGACGCTGTGCATCAATCACATCCACCAGTTGTTGGCGAGAGGTCTCGAGCTCACGCGCCAGATCGCCAAACTCATCACGGCTGTTCATTTCGATTGGCTCGCTTAAATCTCGCTGCGCCAAGGCTCGAATTCTATCGGTGAGGTAATTGATTTGCCGCAGCATAATATTGGAGCCACCCAGCAAAATGACCATAAAGGAGATAATCATCAGTGCCGTCTGCCAAGCTATTTGGATCATATAGTCGTGATAATACGACTGGGCTTCCGACGTTGGCTGAGAGGCAACAATCCACCAATCACTGTCGGCAACAGGCACCGCATAACCATGTCGTGCACCGTCATACACCGTATAGCTGAATGCGCTGGATTGATTGAGAAATAGGTCAGCCACGTCGCTATCTTGGTGATCATCTGGCACGCGTAGCTCAGCGAATTGGGTCATTGAAGGATGTGCCCACACCTGACGCTTTTTATCATTCACCAAGTACAAATAGGCACCTTCGTTAAACTCGGCATTCATACTCTCGACCGCTTCTCGCATCAGCCGCTCACCGTCAGGCTGCGCCATCAATGCTTTGGTCATGGCAGCGCCCGAGCGCGCCAATTCTTGTGTCTGTTTGAGGGTAAAATCCACCACAGATTGACGGAATGTTTGTGCATCCCATAATTGCTTACCCACCAACAACACGGTGCTAAATATCATCAAAATAACCAGCTTGGGAACTAAACGCAGATTGGTTACTGGTTTTTCCCATGCATAGAAGCTATGTTTCGCCATAATCCTGCACACTCCATGCCCACATCAATGCTGACTCGCGACCCTACGAGGCGGGCGATAATTATTCTCGACAATTCGTTATATCGGTAAATCCGGCGATGACTAAACCCTTGTTTACCTTATTTGTGATAATTGCCCACATCCATATTCAATAATGATAAGTTAATCAGCACAACAGATGCCCCTGATACCTCACCGCGCGGTTATAACTAACCGAGTAGCCTAGCGTTTTGATGTAGATTGCGTTTCTTCCCGCTTGGAGAAGATCATTATTCAATTTGCGATCGCACGCGCAGTATAAAAAAAGCAGCTCCTTGAGCTGCTTTTATAAGAAGGCATTTAATCTTGCCAATAGGGGGTAAGCGTCAGGCCTGTTTGTCGACTTTGCGTCATCGCGTGTAATAACGACTCTTCTTTACGCGCCAACCATTTTTCTGCTTGCTTCTTATCTTCGTCGTCATCCAACTCTGCCACCAGTTCACGCACAGGCTCGAGTAAACGCAGCTCTTCAATGCCTTGCAACATATCCAGCCAAGGCAGGCGGAACGCTTTACGCCGGCTTTTATCAAACAAAGACGCGAGGCAGGTACCCAGTAACAAGTTGCGTTGCAGTCTTGGATACTGATCAAAATAGTCGTGCCGCGTCAGGGTTTTGGTCTCATCAAAAACCGCCAACAGCTCTTGCCAAGAATCAGGCAAGGCTTTGTCGGCAAATTGCTGGATAGGCTGGGCAAGCTTTTCTTCCGCTTTGTCATCTAGGAAAGGCTGCCATCCTTTGGATAAAATCCACCGACTTAAATCCAACAGCAAGTTGCAGTAACGTGACGCATGGAGTAGCGCAACCACGTCTTCTCGCTCAGGCAAGGTTTCGTGCTTGTCTTTCAGTGCCTTAACCAAGGATTTACGGGCATTAAGTTTGCGTAAATATTGCCCCTTATCTTCGCACAAACGTGCAATGGCAGTGGCATGGTCAAGCCAAGCTAGCTCGCCTTCAAACCATTGCAGCTCTTGGCGCAAAAGGGTGCTAGCACGGCGAGGCACCACGCTACCAAACAACGCAAGCGCTTGACGGATCAGTAATACCGCGTAGCGAATTTCTTGCAGCGCATCGAGCGATTCTCGCTCAATGTAGATTTGCTCATGGTAATGCCAATGGCTCAGCGCATGCTCCAAAATACGGATCAGCGCTTTCTCTTGAGAGTCGTCATCACGTAACTTCACAATCGATAGTGCCGTGACCGGATCGCCCTGATAGCCCGTAGCTAAACGATAGCCACGCGCAGCCTTACTTAAATTACCAAGACGCACGCCGCCTTCATCAGCCAAGTTACGCGCCAGTGAGAACAAGGCATCGGTTTGACCAGAAATCAACTCCAGTTCAACCTCAGAAATCACGTCTTTATCACCCGCATCCGTCGACACTTCGCCTTGATCACAGGCCAGTTCGATCTGGCTGCCGTCTTCGGTCGCCAAAAGCCACTGACGGCGCACAAAATCAGTCGAAAATAGCGGCTGAAGTTGACTCGCAAGCGCTTGTATATCTAATCCATCGGGCCATGCTTCGACCGGGATCAAAGAAAGGTCCGGCTCAGGTCCGTTAAGCTCGGCGTTGTACTCAGGGCGTTGATGTAGCCCTGCGACCACCCGGCCCGCCGTTTTCAGCGTTTGAATGTAAACGCCGTCAAAGCGGCGCACCCGCAAACCGATATCGTGTTTGCGTAGGTTAAAATCTGGCGTATCAAAGTAGATGTTTCCCAGCTCGCGCTGGCTCTGCTGTAGCTGCTTTACACCGACAATTTTATCGCGAATGCGGTGAGAGAAGTCAGAAGAGACAAAAAACTTGAGCTCTATCTCAGTGTCCATACGGGTACCTATAGCCAATTGCCAGACAAGGATATGAACAATTGATCCTGTCGGCAAGTACTGGAGTTATCAGGCTTGATCAGGCGCAATGAGGGTGAGATCACAAAAGCTGTTTCTTTAACCAATGTTCTGCGCTACCATTCGCCGCTCCGATATACCATCGTTGAACGTTTGGCCTCCATTTTGCCCTTTGGGCACGAGGCAACCAGGTAGATTACGGCTATGCCAGTAAATACAATTGTCGGGCTGTTTGCAAAAAGCCCAATTAAACCCTTACAACGCCATGTTAATCGTGTGAACGATTGCTGTGCGTTACTCATTCCTTTTTTTAACGCCTGTGAGCGTCAAGATTGGGAACAGGCTAACCAACTGCGTCAGCAAATTTCTGATATTGAGAAAGACGCAGATACACTGAAACGCAATATACGACTCAAACTTCCCCGCGGTCTCTTTATGCCTGTTGATCGGACAGACATGCTGGAGCTGCTCACCCAACAGGATAAGTTGGCAAACTTGGCAAAGGATATCGCTGGCCGCGTGATTGGCCGTCAGCTCCGTATGCCCCCCTCGATGAATGATGCCTTTATCGCCTACGTCCAGCGTTGTTTGGATGCAGCCGATCAAGCACGCCGTGTGATCAATGAACTGGAAGAGTTACTAGAAACTGGGTTCAAAGGCCGCGAAGTGACCTTGGTGGCAGAAATGATTCATCAGTTGGATGTGATTGAAGACGATACCGACTCCATGCAAATCCAACTTCGCCAAGCATTGATGGCTGTCGAACACGAATATAACCCGGTCGACGTCATGTTCTTGTACAAAATCCTTGAGTGGGTCGGTGAAATCGCCGATCAAGCGCAGCGTGTTGGCGCGCGCTTAGAGGTGATGCTTTCCCGTTCCTAACCGAGTGATGTAATAACAAGGTACTACAATGGAAATCCTGATGAATCACGGGACCATTTTAATTATGGTCGCCGCGGCTTTTGGTTTTTTAATGGCAATTGGTATCGGCGCCAACGACGTCGCCAATGCAATGGGCACGTCGGTCGGCTCTAAAGCGCTGACCGTGAAACAAGCCATTATTGTTGCCATGATTTTTGAATTTGCTGGCGCTTATCTTGCTGGCGGCGAGGTAACAGACACCATCCGAAAGGGGGTAATTGACACCGCACTCTACGCGGATCAACCGCTTGAGTTGGTGTTTGGTATGATGTCAGCCCTGCTGGCGGCTGGCACTTGGTTACTCCTTGCCTCATACATGGGCTGGCCGGTCTCGACGACCCACTCTATTATTGGTGCCATCATTGGCTTTGCCTGCCTGTCTGTCGGCTCTGAGGCGGTGGATTGGCACACCGTACAAAGCATTGTGGGCAGTTGGATTATCACACCGCTTATCTCGGGCATCTTTGCCTACCTCATCTTCCTCAGTGCACAACGCCTTATCTTCGATACCGATCATCCGGTGCTAAACGCCAAACGCTTTGTTCCCATTTATATGTTTATCACTGCGTTTATCATCGCGATGGTAACCATTAAAAAAGGCCTCAAACACGTTGGTCTTCACCTCTCCGCCTTTGAGGCCATTAGCGCGTCTATCGTGCTCTCTGCGCTGATTATGTTCTATGGGGTGTACTATATTTCCCGTAAGTATCGCGGCGACGAGAATCAAGGCTTTCAAGGCGTTGAACGTATTTTCAGCTTGTTGATGGTCGTCACCGCCTGTGCAATGGCATTCGCTCATGGTTCTAATGATGTGGCTAACGCGATTGGTCCTCTGTCTGCGATTGTGGCCACGGTACAAAACCTAGGGGAAGTGGCTGAGAAAACCCATATCGCTTGGTGGATTCTGCCTATGGGCGGCATCGGGATCGTAGTCGGTTTGGCTACACTCGGACACCGCGTGATGGCCACCGTGGGATCAGGCATTACTGAACTCACCCCAAGCCGCGGTTTTGCTGCACAATTGGCGACCGCAAGTACCGTCGTCGTCGCTTCAGGAACAGGCCTGCCTATCTCGACCACCCAAACCTTGGTGGGAGCGGTGCTCGGCGTCGGCTTTGCCCGTGGTATTGCCGCACTCAATTTAGGCGTAGTGCGTAACATTGTCGCCTCTTGGCTTATCACGCTACCGGCTGGCGCCTTGCTAGCTGTGATCTTTTACCATGTGATGACCGCTGCATTTGCGTAAACTGAGCGAGTGATGTCAAATCACGGTCAAAAAAAGGGGAGCATGGCTCCCCTTTCCTTTTGGCCTATGGCACTATGCGCAACAAAGGCGATGTGTCCCATACTGAAAAAACGCAAAGGACCCCAGACGTGAAACACCTGTATTCTGCTCTTATGTTGCTGATTGTACTTGTGGCCCCCCGTGCAATGGCAGAAAACTATATTTCCGACGAATTGTTTACCTACATGCATTCTGGTCCAGGTACACAATATCGCATTATTGGTAGCGTCGATGCGGGCGATAAAATCACCGTATTAAGCCGCGACCGCGATGCTGGTTATACCCAAGTGGTTGATAGCCGTGGCCGTAAAGGCTGGGTAAAAAGTGATTACGTCACCACGCAACCGGGCTTAAAAGAGCGACTGCCTGCACTAGAAGCGGAGCTGAAAAGGGTTAAATCCGCGCTGGCAAGCGCCCAAGATGATGCCAAAGCACAGCAAAAAGGCTTGGTTGAATCGCTAGCAAAACGCAACGAACAAATTTCCAAGCTGGAAGCACACAGCAGCGATCTCAATAAGAAGTTGATTGAGGCACAAAGTGAAATTCGTGCACTGCGCGCCAAGATTGATACCCAAAAAGACGACCTGCTGATGCGCTGGTTTACCTACGGCGGTATGGTGGCTGGCGGCGGCTTACTGTTTGGCCTTGTGCTGCCACACCTTATCCCACGTAAAAAACGTCGCCGTGACGGCTGGGCATAATGACTGAAAAAGGCTGCCTCGGCGGCCTTTTTTATTGCAACCGCCACGCCAATTTTCAGGCACAAAATATCCGTGCTGCATTTCAATATGTATACTTGGGAAAGAAATCGGAGTCAGCATGGTTGCCATGCCGGATTCCAAGGTTAATCCAAACAAGGAGTCTCGTGTGAAACATTATCTTGTCGGCGGAGCAGTACGTGATGCGCTATTAGGCTTGCCGGTCACAGATAAAGATTGGGTGGTCGTGGGCGCGACCGTCGAGCAAATGCAAGCGGCCGGTTACCAGCAAGTCGGCCAAGACTTCCCCGTGTTTTTACATCCCAGCACACACGAAGAATATGCCCTCGCCCGTACCGAGCGTAAATCAGGCCAAGGCTACACCGGGTTTATTTGCGACTTCTCACCAGATATCTCACTGGAAGCGGACCTTCAACGCCGCGATCTCACCATCAACGCCATCGCCCAAGACGAAAATGGCAGCTTGATTGACCCCTATGGCGGTCAGCAAGATTTACACAACCGGATTTTGCGCCATGTCTCGCCCGCCTTTAGCGAAGATCCATTGCGGGTACTCAGAGTGGCACGATTTGCGGCTCGTTTTGCGCCGCTCGGCTTTACTCTTGCCGATGATACCTTAGCGCTGATGAAAAAGATGGTCGCCAAGGGCGAACTCGCCCACCTCACCCCTGAGCGGATTTGGCGAGAGTGGGAAAAAGCGCTTGGCAGTGATTGTCCCGATGTGTTTCTTGCTGTGCTGCGCGATTGCGGTGCCCTAGCGGTGGTGCTTCCTGAAATCGACGCCCTGTACGGCGTGCCAAACCCAGCCAACTGGCACCCTGAAATCGACACCGGCATCCACACGGAAATGGTCAGCCGTTATGCCGCCTCATTGACCGACGACAAAGCCATCCGCTTTGCCGCACAAGTCCATGATCTCGGTAAGGCCCTCACCCCAGCCTCTATTTTGCCCGGCCATCGCGGCCACGGCGATCGCGGGCTGCCCGTGATTAAAGATCTGTGCGAGCGACTACGTATCCCCAACGCTTATCGGGATTTGGCCTTGGTGGTCAGTGCGCACCACTCCAAAATTCACAAGTGCGATCAACTCAGCCCCGAGCATTGGGTGGCGCTATTTAATCAAATCGATGCGTGGCGCAAACCCGAACGGGTCGAGCAATTGGCCTTGGCGTGTTTAGCTGATGTGCGTGGCCGCAAGGGACGTGAAAACTATCACTATCCACAAGCCGATGCCTTACGCGAGCGCTTTGCTTGCGCGCAACAGGTAGAGGTTAAGCCGATTGTCGACGCCGGCTTTAAAGGGGCGGCGATTCGTGATGAGCTGCATCGCCAGCGTATTCAAGCGGTGGCCGCGTGTCCGGCGCCCGCCTGTCCCGACGCGGTTAGCACATCGCGTTAACGGAATTCTCGCGCGGCCACCGACAAGGTGGTGAGCGTCGGAGTAAGGTCAATCAACTTACCGGCAATCACGTGCACCACCTCGCCTTGCCGCTCGACAATGCCATGCACTTTCAACACCTTGGCTTGCATAAAAGCACGGGATTGCGCCCGTGCCGTCCCCGCCCAAACCACCACATTGATATTGCCCGTCTCGTCTTCCAAGGTGACAAAGGTTACGCCACTGGCGGTGCCGGGGGACTGCTTGCCCGTCACCACACCCGCTACCGCCACCCAGCTTTGTGGCGCACACTGTGATAACTCAACACCACGGGTAAAACGCCCCAACGTGCCGGCTTGCGCCATCAAACGAATGGGATGATCAGTGAGCGACAGCCCCATGGCCGCGTAATCTTCAATCACGTTCTGCCATTGGGAAGGCGAGTGAGGCAACGCCACCTCATCGTCACTGGCGGCCAGTAGCGGTAGTTGCCGCTGCTGATCCATCAGCGCCCAGCGCGCCTGATAGCGATTGCCAGCCAGCGTCGCCAATGCACCGCTACTGGCTAGGGCTTGATAGGCATCGCGGTCAAGGTTAATTTCTTGCAGTGACGACAAAGACGCAAACCCCGTCTCTGGGCGATGGGCCAGCAATCGGTCTATTGCCGCCATGCTTAACCCTTTGACTAACTGCAACCCCAGCCGCACGCCCCACTGATCGCCGACCTTTTCTAAGCAATGATCCGCCTCCGAGTGCTGCACACAAACCGGCAACACAGGCACTTGGTGGCGCGTGGCGTCTTGCATCAATTGTGACGGTGAGTAAAACCCCATCGGCTGGCTGTTAAGCAAGCCGGTATAAAACGCGGCGGGATAATAATGCTTTAGCCACGCTGATACATAGGCCAAAACCGCAAACGAAGCCGAGTGGCTCTCAGGAAAGCCATAATCACCAAACCCACAGATTTGCCGGTAAAGCTGCTCGGCAAAGTCGGCGCGATAGCCTCGCGCAGTCATCCCTGCGATCAATTTGTCGCGAAACGGCGCCAGTCCGCCCTTTTTTTTCCAAGCGGCCATCGCGCGACGCAGCTGATCCGCTTCCCCACCGGAAAAGCCGGCCGCCACCATCGCCAGTTTGATCACCTGCTCTTGAAAGATAGGCACCCCAAGCGTGCGCGCCAGCACTTGCTCAACCGCTTTGGACGGGTAGCTCACTGCTTCTTTCCCGTCGCGTCGCTGTAAATACGGATGCACCATGTCACCTTGAATCGGACCGGGGCGGACAATGGCAATTTGAATCACCAAATCATAATAACAAGCCGGTTTGAGCCGCGGCAGCATACCCATTTGTGCCCGTGACTCAATTTGAAACACTCCCACGGTATCGGCTTTCTGAATACGCGCAAACACCGCCGGATCGTCGCCTTGTTGGGTGATCGCCGCCAAACTCAAGCGAGGGCCACCGGTTTGGGCAATCAAATCAAAGGTACGCCGAATCGCGGTGAGCATGCCCAGTGCCAGTACATCGACTTTCATCAGATGCAGCGTTTCCAGATCGTCTTTATCCCACTGGATCACCGTCCGCTCTGCCATCGCCGCATTTTCCACCGGCACCAACTCATACAAAGGCCCATCCGCAATCACAAAGCCGCCGACATGCTGAGAAAGGTGGCGCGGAAAACCGATCAATGTCTGGGTAAGCGACAGCCATTGTTGGCTTTTCGCGCTTTTAGGATCGAGGCCCAAGTGCTGAAGTTGCTGCGTCCAAGGCTGGGTTTTATCGCGCCGATTGAGGTTTTGAATAAAAAAATCAATCTGGCTAGCGGGGATCGACAACGCTTTGCCCACATCGCGCAATGCACTTTTCAGCCGATAACGGATCACGGTTGCCGCTAAGGCGGTCCGCTCTCGGCCATATTTTTGATACAAATACTGGATCACTTCTTCACGGCGCTGGTGCTCAAAGTCCACATCAATATCCGGCGGCTCGTCGCGCTCTTTGCTAATAAAGCGCTCAAACAGCACATCGACTTTGCATGGATCCACCGCAGTGATCCCTAAGCAATAACACACCACCGAATTCGCCGCCGAGCCGCGCCCTTGGTATAAGATCCCACGTGACTGGGCAAAGCGCACCAGATCGTAAATAGTCAAAAAGTAATACGGATAATCGAGCGCCTCGATAAGCGCGAGCTCTTTTTCAATGATGGCTCCCACGTCACGAGGCACGCCCTTAGGGAAGCGCTGCTGTGCGCCTTGCTTGACCGCCTCACGCAGATAGGCCATCGCAGGCTCGCCAGTCGGCACCACTTCTTTGGGGTAGCTGTATTTCAAGCTCGCCAAGGAAAACTGACACTGAGCGGCAATGTGGGCACTTTCCGCCAGCCACTCAGGGGGGAATAGAGAGCGTAGTTTAGACAGCGGGCGTAAGGCGCGCTCTGCATTGGGTAATAACGTCCTTCCCAATTCAGCGACAGGCTGGCGATGCCGAATCGCCGTTAAGGTATGATGTAACGCCAGCCGCTCAGGGTGATGCATCAACACATCACCACACGCTGTCACACGAAGCTCATACTGGCTTGCCAGCATGCGACAGTGTGCCAGATACGGATGGTCGTTATCCGCTAGATCGCGCCGCACGGCCAGGTACAAGCGCTCGGCATGATAACGCAGCAGCCATTTTGCCCAGTGATGATCACTCTCTGCGCCACTGGGTAGCCATAGCACCAAGCCATGACGCACCGACATCAGATCCCACTCGCTCAGCTGGTAGTCGCCTTTGTGGCTGCGTCGCCGCGCATTGGTGATAATCCGACACAACTCTTGGTAAGCCGCTTGGGTAGGACACAATAGAACAACATCTAACGTCTGCAGGCGAAAGCGACTGCCAATGATCAGCGAAAGCTGCGGATAATCACGCTGGGCTTGATACGCACGCACCACCCCTGCGACCGAGCATTCATCGGTGATCGCAAGCGCTTGATAGCCCAATGCTGCCGCTTGCGCCACCAGCTCTTCCGGGTGTGAGGCGCCCTCAAGAAAGGTGAAATTGCTGCAACATACCAGCTCGGCATACGTACTCATCGCTTCATCGTCTAACTAAACCAGCCGTGTAAAAACCAGGTTTGTTCTGGCGTGCGAAACACCCACAGCCATTGTTGCTGGTCGTTTTGGGCAATAAAGTAATCGCGCTGGATAGGCGCGCCTTCCCACCAGCCCGTGACAATTCGCTCCGGCCCTTCACGTAAGGTGACCTTACCCACCAGTGGTGTGGGTTGCGGTAGCAATAAACTTGGGCGTGGACGCGTGGGTGCCGAGGTCATCGGTGTCGCACTATGGTGATGAGGGACATGTTGGCTGGCCGCCTCGGGACGGTGATGATCTACATACGCCAACCGCATGACCGCCTCCTCTCCGAGTCGGGCTGCCAGGGTCGCGACCAACTCATCACGGTTTTGCTCGCCTTGCTGCGCGCTAAAGAGATCGGTTTGTCCGGGCTGGTGGCAATCAATTTGCGTGGCGCACACACTCACTGCCGTCACTGGCTGGCTCACTTGCCATGACGTCAGCCGTAAACGCACCAATGCCATCCAGCGCTCGACGTCTTTCTCGCCATGCGCGGCCATCACCGGCAAGGCTTCTTCACATCCATCACGCAAGCTAAAGCCCAACGTCAGCGCGGGGGTGCAGGCACTACGCTGCTCAAGAAAGCGGCACAGTGCCGAGACGAGATTCTCGATAATGGGCAATAAATGGGCTTGCTCACTGAGCTCAAACAATAAAACCCGTTGCTGAAAAAATTGCAGCGGTGGCTGAAAATAACGCAGTGGCGTCGGCTGGGCGCCACGCACTTCAGCAAGATAATCCACCACAGAGCGCGGAAAACGTCGCGTCAGCGAAGCGGTGGGCAAGGCGATAAGATCTCCTAACTGAGAGAGGCCCAGACGCGTAAACTGGGTTTTCACCCTCTCCGGTAAAGGGGCTGCAGCCAAAGGCAATTGCTGCAACGCTGCCTGCAAATGCTCAGGGTCGGTACTGACCTTGCCCGCGTGGCCATACGCCATAAGCTCGGCGGCACGCGGCGTTTGGCCCACCCCAGCCTGATAACGAATACCACTTTCCACCAGCGTTTGAGTCACCGCCTGCCATAGCGGAGGAAATCCCTGATATAAGGCCAACATCGGTGACACGTGTAGCCATAAACCTTTAGGGGGATTAAGGCTGATTTCCGCGACCAGCGGATAAAGCTGTGTGGCGAGCTGCTCAAGCGCGGACTGCTCTTTCACCGCGCAATAAGGGTAGACCGCGAGCTGATGACAAATAAGCGCTGCTGCCCCTAATCCCATACCGGTATTCAGACCGTGCGTGCTAGCCGCTACAGAGAGCTGCACTAAACGGCCTTCTTGCTCGCTAACCAGCCCCACCGCTTGCACCGATGACGGCGCATAAAGGCTATCTAACAGCAAGCTCGGGCAATGCAGATACAGCCACAATGACATTACGCTTGCTCCCGCTGTTGTCGTAAGGGAAAGGCAAGCAAATTCTCAGCGTTGCTCGGCCAGGTTACCAACGCGGGCCATTGCGTGCGCCAATCAAGAGTAAACGGGGCCGGTGGCCATTGGCCGCGACAATAGCGCACCGTGACCGTCACGCCACATGCAGAAGGGGCCAGCGCCACGCTTAAATCGACCGGCAAGGTCAATGAGTACGTCTGCTGGCGGCGCAACAGCACCACCGCACATTGGCCATGTTCAGCCGCCAGTTTTAGGCGCTTAACTTGTCCCACCGTGAGCGAAGATGGCCATAACACTACCGCCTGACACGCGCCACTGCGCGCCGCTTGCTCAGCGGCCCACAGCGCATCTTGATCGCTTTTGGGGGACACCAACAAGGTGTTGTCTGTGGAATAGCCTTGCTGATGTAGCATCGCTGCGTTGAGTCCAACCGGTGGACGAATCCACACCACCTGTTGGCCGCTGGCGTGATACAACGCCGGTAACACCAGCCGCAACTCACCGACACCATAGTCACTGATGATATCTGTCACACCTGGAGACGGGAGTCCACCAAGGTACTGATCAAAGGCGCTATAACCGGTCGCTTTTTTATCGGGTAATTCCGCCATTAACGGCCGCTGACTGGCGCGCCATAGGCCGTGTTGTTGGGCTAATTGGTCGAGTGTTTTCATCATCAAAATACCTGTATATATATACAG
>NZ_MUFM01000035.1:0-37034 GCF_001996125.1 Salinivibrio sp. PR932
ACCCTCGTTTTTATTTATGTCATTATATAAATGGAAAATACTCATTATGGAAGATTTAGCCGATTTATTAAAAAGTAATGGTTTAAAGGTCAGAGTAAAAAATGGAAAAGTTTCAGTTAGACTTGACGGTCTCTCAAACCCAGTTTCGATAGTAAGAGATATATCTGACGATGAATGCAAAGTAAAAACGAACGATTCTATTATAACGGTTTTCGCTTGTTTTTCTTTATTTTTGGGTCTTTCGGGTATATATGAAGGTAGTGGTAAATTTTTAATTAGTTGTGCATTTATTTCAATGGCTATAGCTTCTTTTTTTTCAGTACTACTTACAGAAGTTAAGTTGACTAGGCTTCGTGCTATTTTAACGGCATACAATCGCGGAGAGCACGACTAATAATGCGTGTCGCGTAGCTGGCACTTTTGACTAAGTATGGAGAATAAGGCGATGGATAACATTGATAAATCTTGGCTTGCGCGTTTGGGCGTGAATCATATTGAGAGCAATTATATTTTCACTGGCTGCGACTATTATAAACGAGGTGGTGAAGAGGATTTAGCGTTTCTGTATGCGTCTGATAACCTGACACTGGTAAGCTGCAATGAAGACGTTCGAACAGATCTAGAAAAATCTAAGCTGCGATCGCTGCATGACTATATCAACGGTGTAAATCCTCAAGCGTTTGAGGTCTATATTGATGATATTGATTATTATCTATCAGGTCATATTTGTGACGCTAAATCAAAGGTAGAGATTGATCAGCTCACGCTTGAAGCCCATCGAGAACGCATCGAACAATTTATCACAAGGTTTGATGAGGAAGAATTATTTAAAGCGGCTTTTAGTCTGGACTCAGACTATTTCTATATGGCTTATCTGGAAGGGCAGCCTGTTGGAATCATTGCGTCGTATTGTGGTGTCGAGCCCTTTGAATCGCTGTCTATCTTGGTGACACCAAGCTATCGTCAGCGTGGTGTCGGCAAGGCACTGATTTCAAGGTGGGTCAAAGAGGTTGAAAAGAGGGGACGTGTCGCCAGATATCGTGCCAATCGGGAAAATATTGCCTCCCGACGCCTTTGCGAGTCGTTAGGCTTTGTTGCTCACAGTCATATTCAAATACTGGCAAAACTATGAGTAGCGGCAACGACCCAATACGCATTGGTGGGGTTATCGCAATATGATGAGTGGGAGAGGGGTTTGTGGCTGATATTCATGGAGATTAAATGTTGTCTTTAGAACCCTCCATTGAGATTGTTGATGACTCATTTTTTAAGGGCGTTTTTGAGTATGATTAATTGGCTACGGGCTTTACTCGTATTTGGGGCTTTGGCGGTCTCTTTTTCGTCGATGGCGCAGTCGCTGCCAGAAGGAGCGATCCAAGCAGGATCGCTAGCCAACCAAAAATTGATCCAAGATGCCATGGCAGGAGTGCTGGTTACGGTGGCGTCACAAGGCTGTGAGCAGCCGAATGAATTTGTGCCTTATGTGCGCGAAATGCCGTCAGGCGAGGTAGGCACAAGAATGTGGCGAGAGCTATGGATTGTCGAAGGCTGTGGTGACAGCTATACGATAAAACTTCGCTTTCAGGAGGCGGGAGCTGGCGCCGCGAATTGGATGATTGAATAAACCGCACTGAAAATAATAAACGTCGACAATTTTGTCGCATTAATAATGAGGAAAGTATGTTTACATTGGATGTTAATCGTGACCTAAAATTGGAACTTATCAATACACGCTTTGCGCCGATTTATCTGGATATCGTTACCCGCGATCAGGAGTATTTAAGCCAATGGTTAGTGTGGCCACCGCATGCCCATGATGAAGCGTTCTTTTTGAGCTTTATAAAAAAATCCCTTCACGATTATGCAGAAGGTAAATCATTGGTATGTGGCATGATTTATCAGGGTCAATTGGTAGGCAGTGTGAGTTATAACACTATCAATCAGTCGCTTAAAAAGGTGGAAATAGGCTATTGGCTGAGCTCTTTGCACCAAGGGAAAGGGATTGTGAGTCAAGCCGTGGCTAAGCTCATTGAGCTGGCGTTTACCCAGTTTGGTATGGAAAAAGTACAGATATCGGCGGCAACGGAAAACACGCCCAGCCGAAAGGTCTGTGAGCGTTTAGGGTTCACACTCGAAGGCGTAATACGTCGTGCTGAAAATTTAAACGGACGCATTGTCGACCATGCCATTTATGGTTTAGATCGCGCAACGTGGAAAATTGCGAATTAGGTAGAGAGATCAAGGATACTCATGAATACAGAACAACAGGCATTTTTAAACGCCTACCTTGCCACCTTAAGTGAAGCAGAATGTCAGGCGGTGCCTGAAACGATTGCCGAGTACTTTTGCGCGGATGAATACAATGCCAACGAATGCGCCCGTTTGATTGATCAAGGCATAAAGCGCGCATCGTGCAGCCTAAAAGCATGCTACGAGATAGAAAACGAACCTTACCCGCAAGTCGGGCGTTTGACCGTGGTGCTTAACTGGGCGCAGCAGCCGGTTTGTATTATTAAAGTGACTGAAGTGAGCGAGTGCCCGTTTGATCAAGTGACTGCTGAGTTCGCCGCAGCGGAAGGTGAAGGCGACAAGAGTTATGCGTGGTGGCGACAGGCACATCTTGCGTTTTTTGAGCAAGAGGGGCAGGCACTCGGCGTACCGTTTACAACTCAATCCCCTTTGGTGTTAGAGCGCTTTGAGAAAGTCTATCCGCTTGATCACCATGAAACTGAGCAGGTAAGCGCATGATAAAACAAGTCGGTCAAACGCTCATCCAACCCGAACACTTGGCCCGCTGTCACTGCGGGACGGTTGTGTTAGCCCTCGCGTTACCCAATGGGATTGAAAACCCCAGACGCTGCGATTGCTCAATGTGTCGACGCCGAGGCGCCATTGTTGGCTCAGTCAAGCTTGCACAATTGCGTGTCGTTGCTGGCAGTGAGCAACTCAGTGTGTATTCCTTTAATACTCACACTGCTAAGCACTACTTCTGCTCACGCTGTGGCATTTACACCCATCACCAACGTCGCTCCAATCCGAGTGAGTTTGGGTTCAATATTGCCTGCTTAGATGGCGTCAATCCGTTCGAGTTGGAGAATATTCCCGTGATGGATGGAGTTCATCATCCAGCGGATCGCTAGGATGTCGCGGATGTCGTTTTGAGGGGTGGCTATGACGAAATTGGCATTTGTATCGGGTGGGTCGAAAGGAATCGGTTTAGGCTGTGTTCTGCGGCTAGTTGAGGCAGGTTATCAAGTGATCACGTGCTCGCGCAACGTAGACGTGTGGCAGGCCGTTGTTACTGAATACCCTGCACTTAAAACCGTTGATTATCAACAAGCTAATTTAGCCGATCAGGCTTCGCTAGAGCAGCTTTTCCGCTATATTCGCGAGCAATATGGCCAGTTAGATATTGCAATCAATAATGCCTCACCGGCGTTAGGATCGAGTGGCTTTTATCATCAAGTTGATATGTTTGCGTTGAAAGAAACGCTAAATAATGACTTCTGGGGACACGCTCAATGCTTGCAGTATCAAATTAAGTTAATGGAGACAGGTGGAGCCATTGTCAATGTCAGCTCAATCAATGGCTTGCGACCAACGCCAAATGCAGCGATGTACAGTGCGGCAAAGCATGCCCTAGAAGGGCTAACACAATCCGTCGCGCTAGAAGCAATCAGAAATAATATCCGTATTAACGCTGTGGCGCCGGGCGTGACGTGGACACCAAGGTGGGACGAGCGACAAACTCGTCAACCGACAATAAAGCTCGATGTTGAAGAGCAAGTGCCCGCCAAGCGCTTTGCACGCGTGGAGGAGGTTGTTGATGCCATTGAGTTCTTGCTCTCGGATAAAGCCAGTTATATCGTCGGCCATACGCTCGTTGTTGATGGTGGCCTCTCTTTGGTGTAGGCCATTTACATAGGATTAAGAGAATCACATTAATATGAAATTGCTAAATACATGTGTTGTACTTTTTTTCTCTTCGTTGGGGTTATCTTCCGCGGTAGCGTCTGAACTGCCGATCAATAAGAGTAACGTAACGGGGCAGTGGATATGCTCATTTACTATGCAGGGAGACAAAGTTTATGAGGAAAGTTGGGCATTAAAAGATCACAAGGAGTTCGTATTAAATGGGCGTGTTGAATATTTTCTTGGCGAGGAAAGTGCGCGCTTTTCATACAATGCTACGGGTGAGTGGGAGTTAATCAACGACACGATTAAGCTGGTTTACAATCCTTTTGAATTTCAGAGCAATGATAGCTTTAGCCAAGCCTATCTGTCAGAGATTGAAACCGTATACATTACGCCAGCATGGAATGGCACTCGGCGATTTCAGTACGACGTTGAGGCGTTATCTGAATCGCGTATGCAAATCGGCGATGACTACGACAGTTGGCAATGTAAAAGAAACGCAAGCGCTGACTAGGGCGTAGCAAACCACATCAACACCTGCGCTGCTTAGCTTAACCAGCGTGTTGTAGCGCGAAGTCGCTCGCTAGTGATGTGGCGATGAGTTGAAGAATAAGGGCCTGTTGATTAGCAGGCCCTTTTTTTATTTTTTGATCGGACGCGGACGACCGCTTTCATCAATGGCAACATAGTTAAATACGGCATCGCTCACCTTGTAGCGTTCGCCGACACCGTCATGCTTAACCGGTTTTACCCATACTTCGAGCGCGACACTCATCGAGGTATTACCAATGCGACTGCATGTACCATAGCAGCAGACTACATCACCCACGCTAACGGGCGCTTTGAAGGTGATTTCGTTCACTGAAACAGTCACGACACGTCCGCCAGAGATTTCTTTGGCGAGGATTGCGCCGGCTAAATCGAGCTGAGACATAATCCAGCCGCCAAAGATATCGCCATTGGCATTGGTATCGGCTGGCATCGCAAGTGTACGCAGCAACAGTTGGCCGCGTGGGCAGTTGTTTTTATTGTCAGACATGGCTCTCTTCACATCTTATTCAAAAGGGGCTAGCCCCTTTTTTTCAGGATAAGATTAGAATTGTGACCTCTGACACAGCATTTGGGCAAGTTTTTATTGGTCCGAGTTGCTCTCTTTGGGCATATGGCGGTAGATGTAGACACCGGTCGCGATGAGATATAAGAACGTTAAGATCATGGTGCCAAACACTTTAAAGTTCACCCAGACATCAAGCGGCATGCTGTATGCGACGTAAATATTGACCCCGGCTAGTACCGAGAAAAAACTCACCCACGCCCAGTTAATGGTGCGCCATACACGATCGGGTAAGTCCAGCTCTTTGCTGAGCATGTTTTTAATTAAGGGTTTACCCATCAGCTCAGAGGCTACCAAGCCCACCGCAAACAACACATAGACGATGGTCACTTTCCATTTAATGAAGTTGTCGTCATGGAAGAAGAGTGTCATTCCCCCAAACACCGCCACTAAAGCCGCAGTGACAATCTGCATTTTCTCCACTTTTTTATACAGCACCCACACTAAGGCGACTTGGATCAGGGTCGCGATGATCAAGGCGCCTGTGGCGACATAAATATCGTAAAACTTATACAGCGCGAAGAAGATAATGAGTGGAATAAAATCAATCAGTTGTTTCATAAAACGACACGATGCCTTTTAGGCGGATTGAACAAATGTTTTGGCAGTGTAACCAATTGTGGCGAGGGGAGGAAATACGAAATGGCGCAAAAAGGGGGAAGAGAAGATACCGCCCAGCGCATAACACCTCATGCACTGAGCGGTGTGCGGTTAGATCCAGTCCCAGCCAAAGACCAAGATCATTAAGATCGGGCAAATCACTCGTACATAGCCCGGCCAGACCTTCCAAAAAAAGGTTTCGCCAAGCTCAGGGCTACCTTGCACCAGCTCTTTCAAGATTTCGTTACGGTGCCATAGCCAACCTGCGACCAAGGCAAACAGCAGGCCAAGAATAGGCTGTGCGTATTCGGTGGTCACGGTAACCACCAAGCCGAACAGATCGCCAAAGTTATACACAATGGTGGCAGAGGCAAGGGTGATCAAACCACCAATCCACCAAACGGCTTTCTCTCGAGACTGGCGCAGTTCTTCGGTTGCACAAGCCACGGGCACTTCAAGCATTGAAATGGCCGATGTGAGAGCCGCAATGACCATCAGTAAGAAGAAAGCGAAGCCGATAAACAAGCCAGCACTGCCCATGGTATCGAACATGGCAGGCAAGACGCTGAACACCAGCGTATCGCTGCTGAGGAGATCCCCGCTTTCACTGTAAATCGCTACCCCGTTATGTTGGGCAACGAACATCGCTGGCATAATCAATAGTCCGGCAATAAAGGCGATACCGGTATCGAGCAGTGCCACTTGGGCGGCAGTTTTGGGAATACTGGCTGACTTTGATAAGTAAGAGCCATAAACCATCATTACGCACACACCGAGGGAGAGCGAGAAGAAAGCCTGTCCCATTGCACTCACCACCAGACTTGGCGAAAGGTGAGAAGGATCGGGGATCAGGTACATTTTTAACCCCTCAATCGCGCCAGGTTGGAACAAGATGTACACCACCATCACTACGAAGAGTAAAAACAGTACTGGCATTAAGCGAGACGACCAACGCTCGATTCCGTTAGCAATCCCGTTACGAACCACCAAAATGGTTGGCACCATAAAGCACAGCATAAGGGCAAGGTTACGGGTTTCGCTAAATGACTCTAACCAGTTCGCCGCATTAACAAAGCCCAGCGCGGTGAGCAGTGGTGACACCATAAAGCCGACCAGCCAACCGGCGACAATGGCATAGAAGCTAAGGATACCGGTTGCTCCGAGCATACCGACTAAGCCGAGCAAGCGACCCAACCACTTTTGCCCACCTGCCACTGAGGATAAAGACCGAACCGGGTTAGCATTGCCGTAGCGTCCAATAGTGAGTTCTGCTATTAAAAGGGGATACGCTAGGACAAAAACCATGATCAAATAAATGAACAGAAAAACGGCGCCGCCGTTTGAAGCTGTTTGGGTCGGGAACCCCCAAATATTGCCCAGCCCAATCGCTGAGCCGGCTGCCGCCAAGATAAACCCTAATCGGGATGAAAATTGTGCGCGTTGTGTGTTTGCCATATCTACTCGTCAGTTTATGCGACATACCCGTTTAGCTCTACGCGAGTGCGTCCAGCAGCTTGGGTATAGATGATTGATACTGCTCATAATGCCCATCGCTGATGCGCGAGCGACACCTTATGGTGTGTAAACTTATAATTACAGAGCGAAGCTAGTGATTCGTTCCTCTAAGGCTCGTAAGTAAAACAGTTTATGCGTAAAATTTGAAGATCTTGCCGTATGTAATACCCCCAAACGAGCCAACTTCCCGATATTCTTTCCGCGCCTGCTTACTTATTCGCCGATAGTGAGTGCGATTCACTGTCTATAGTCAGTACCACAGTGGCTTTCTCTGTCGCAATTATTGATTTAACACAATGTTAACAAGGTGATGTTGCGTCACGTATTTCTGTGTCGGTTATTCATCTATGACATTACTACTGTGGGCTATTTCACTTTTGGTGACTGGTGTTGTCATAAATCTAGACAAAACACTGCTTGCACCCAGAGGCAAGCTAGGCAGAATAGGGGAAGACCATGTGGTTGATAACCCGTCGATTCCAACAATAAGGTGTGCGCAAACAAGCATGGAAAAAGTCTACGAGATCCTGACTCTTATTTTGTTACTCGCGTATTGGCTAACGATCGCGGCGGTCACTATTCGTGTGGTCTTTAAGCGTCGTGCGCTCGGGGTGTCTATCGCATGGTTGATGATTATTTACATCCTGCCGATTGTCGGTGTCATCGCCTACCTGCTATTTGGCGAGCTCAATCTCGGGAAGACGCGTGCGGTACGTGCCAAAGCGATGTTTGAACCGTATCGGCAATGGTTGCTCAGCTTACAGGCGTGTCCGGCGCATCGTCCTCAGCACGTGCGCGAGCAATCTCATCATGTTAACCAATTATGCCAAGCGCGGATTGGTGTCCCTGAATTAACGGGCAACCAACTTCACTTGCAGACCGATCCGGCAGATATTCTTAAATCCATTGCCTTTGATATTCGTCACGCTACACAAAGCGTGAACATGGTGTTTTATATTTGGCATCCTGGCGGCCATGCCGATGAGGTTGCGCAAGCCGCTTGTGATACCGCGAAGCGGGGCATACCGGTTCGTATCATGCTTGATTCTGCGGGGAGTAAGACGTTTTTCCGCAGCAAATGGCCGAGTGTGATGCGAGAAGCGGGGATAGAGCTAATTGAAGCACTGGCCGTCAATCCGTTTCGGATGTTTTTCCGTCGGCTCGACATTCGCCAGCACCGCAAAGTGGTGATCATCGATAATCATCTGGCATACACGGGCTCGATGAACATGGTCGATCCGCGCTTTTTTAAACAAAACGCGGGTGTGGGTCAATGGGTAGACGTGATGGTACGTGTTACCGGCCCCACCGTTCCTGTGCTCAGCAGCATCTTTTCTTGGGATTGGGAAGTAGAAACGGGACTGCGCAATTTACCCGCACAACCAGAATGCTCACTCATTGAAGATCACCAACATGCCAATCACGCGGTGCAAGCCATTCCATCGGGACCGGGTTTGCCGGATGGTATGATCCAACAGGTGTTAACCTTGGCTATCCACCAAGCCCATGACAGCATTACCATTACCACGCCGTATTTGGTGCCGAGTGAAGGGCTACTGTTTAGCTTACAAACGGCAGCGCAACGAGGCGTGAAAGTGACAGTGATTGTGCCGGAGAAAAACGATTCCTTAATGGTGGAGTGGGCCAGTCGATCCTTCTTTGCCGATCTAATGGCCTCAGGTATTGAGATCTACCGCTTTGGCGGCGGCTTACTGCACACCAAATCTGTGTTGGTTGATGAAAAGTACTGTTTGATTGGCACCGTAAACCTCGACATGCGCAGCTTATGGTTGAACTTTGAGTTAACGCTCACGGTCGATGATCCCGATTTTTGTGCCAGCGTGAACGCGCTACATCAGCGCTATCTCACCCAGTCTTTGCGAGTAGAACCTAAAACGTGGCAACAACGACCGGTTTATCACAAGCCGATTGAACAGTTTTTCTACATGTTCAGTCCGTTGCTATGATCTGCGTGCGCGTTTGATTGAACATGCACAAAGTGCGTTTGGTTATGCTTACCGTATAGGGGCCGTTATCCTAATCGCTTGTCAGTATTAAGATTATTAAGTGCCTCACAATTGGTAACCATTTATTCCCTTATATCCTAAAAATCCGGCGCCTTTCGCTGCCGTTTGAGGGCAGAGTTACTACACTTACTAGTGCCCCATATCGAGTGACAGGAGGTAGACATGTCTATCCGTTCACGCAGTTATACATTGAACACCACACCCGCGCGAAAGGCGCACGTGCGGGTCGTGCCAAATGGCAATGTGTTGATCCAGATTGCCAACGAAAAAAAACCGCACCTCGCGGAATTTGATGAGGTGAAGTTTGAGCGTAAAGGAAAAATCACCCAGCTAGTCGCAGAGCATGTCGAGCCGGGAAGACGAGAAAATTGGGCACTGCCAATGCATCATGATGATGCAAACGAGCTGGCGTCCTTGATTGATCAGGCTCAGGAAGAGCTTGAAATATTAATGCGCGATCTTAGCTAATCAGCGTTGTTTGCCTGTCGATACACAGAGTATCGGCAGGCTTTTTTGTTTATGGCCTATTGCCCCTGCCTGCTCTCTATCCCTAACTTTTTTTGTGCTGCGAGTTTATCTCAATTGTGAGATTTGTTAATAAATGCTGGCTCAAACACTATAAATCGTTAACCCCTTTCAAGCACACTAGTCCCAACAGCGTCACATCCGTGACGTAATACAGACACGTGACTTACATTTGTGAGGCCAGCTTCAAGCCCCTTGCTGCTGACCGACAAGTCTCCGGTTGTCGTTATGATGTAACTGGTGAAAAATGAAAGAAAAACCTCGCACAGCCTTTCTTGCAGCACCTATTGTATTGCTGCGTGGTTTAGTTCAAGCCCCCAATGTCGCGATGGTGGTGATTGGCGTTTTGATTACCTTCAGCGCTGTTGCCGCCTTGCGCGTGCCGATCAATCTCACCGTCAGTGTTACTCCAGAGCATAGTGTGCGATTCAATCGACAGGCGCTCGAGGCCTTACCTTCGGCACAAATCATCACTCAAACTCCATTTACCCAAGGTGAGCAACGTTTTGAGGGTGTGGCGCTATCAACCGTTTTGGCCGCTGCGGGAATAGGGGAATGTGCTGACTTAACACTGAGCGCGATGAATCGATACCAAGCGATGCTCAGTGCCGACATGGTGGCACGTTATCAGCCAGTGATTGCGATGAAACGCAACGGGCAAGCGATGACACTCAGAACACTCGGTCCACTTTGGTTAGTGTTTCCTCTCGACCAATACCCGGCCATTCAGAATGACCAATTCTATTCGGCAATGGTGTGGCAGCTGACTGACATAACGTGCCAGCCCTAAGGAGTGACGAATGATGAGAAATGCCCAACTGAAGGTGATGCCGATTAAACGCACTATTTTAGTGGTGTGTATTGCGATCATGGCGATCGGTGTGGTGGTAACCACCAATAAGATCACCGCGTTATCTGAGCGCCTAACCAACGGCCAAAGCAAGCTTGTGTGGTATATGCTCAGCTTGTCCAAAGAGTACGATGCGCTGATCAGCTTGCTGGAACGCTACCAAGGTGGAAAGAGCAGCTTTGATCAGTTGGCGATTCAGCATGAGATCTTATGGAGTCGCTTTCCGGTTGCGATAACAATGGCGAATAGTGGTGATACGGAACAGGCGCATCCGACGGCGCTACTAAAAACCCTGTTCGCTGATCTTAAAGGGTATGAAAGCCGCTTCTATGCCTTGCGCTTTTCCAGTCAGGGCATGAGCCAGCTGATTGCGCATTATCGCCAGCAGCGTCAATTGCTCGATGGCTTTTTTCAGCAATCGTTAGCCATGCCGGGTAATGGTTATCGCGAGCATACGCGGTTACTTAACCAGCTCGGACAACTGACCACCGTGATGACGTTAGGGATGATAGCCGTGGGCGCGACAGTATTGATGCTGCTGGCATTGGATGCCAAACGCTATTATCGCTTAGCGCGCGAAGACCAACTGACAGGGTTGCACAATCGCCATTGGCTGTTTGATACGTTAAACGGTCGCTATGTATTCAATACTCGTAATATGGCGATATTGGTGATCGACCTTGATGGCTTTAAGGCGATTAACGACAACTTTGGCCATGATGTGGGCGATCTTTTTCTGTCTGCGTTGGCAGAAAAGCTAGCGATGGCACTCCCGCCGCATGCGGTCATTGCACGGTTAGGAGGCGACGAGTTTGCAGTGGTGATGCCTAATCAGCGCGACGATGAGTCGATAGTGCTTGCTCGTGTTCTTGTCGACGTGGCGCATCAACCGATCCTCATTGACACATACCTCTGCCAAGTGTCGGCCAGCGTGGGTATCGCGCATGGAAAGGATAAACTGAGCGGAGAGCGTTTACTGACCCATGCGGACACGGCAATGTACGCCGCAAAGCGGGCAGGGAAGAACCAATATCGCGTGTATCATGACACCATGCAGCCTCCCAATGGAAAACGGCACAGTCGTGAGGAATCGCGGTTCGAAGAGGTCACCTATCAGGTAAGTAGCCATCCGCAGGGCGATGCTGAACAGACATCGCCCAACGCTTAGTATTATCAAACTCAGTATTATCAAGCTCAGTGTTATCCAGCTTGGTATTATTGGCGTGCTGTCGCCGCTTTCATGGTTTTGACGAATTCCGTTAGTTTCGCCAGCATCGTGGGTACATCATGTTGATGCTGCTCGATGATCTTCACCACCGCCGAGCCAGAAATGGCGCCTGCCGCCCCGGCGCTAATTGCCGCTTTGACTTGCTCAGGGGTCGAGATGCCAAAGCCAAGCAGCGGACGCGGTGCTTCATGATGATGCAAGGTGCCGAGTAAATGCTCAACCGGAGCCCCTGCTTTGGCTTCTGCCCCTGTGACGCCGGCGCGCGACACCAGATAGGTATAGCCACGACCCAGCTCCGCAACCTGAGCTAAGGTGGCATCGTCTGCGTTGGGTGGCGCAATAAAAATCGGATCAATACCATGCGCTAGCGCTTGTTCGCGAAATGGCGCAGATTCAGCAATTGGCACATCTGCTACCAGCACTGAATCGACACCCACTTCCGCACACCGGCGGTAAAAAGCGTCAATACCACGGGCGTAGACGAGGTTGGCATACATCAGCAACCCAATCGGAATGGTCGGATGCTTGGCGCGAATGGCTGCCAGCATGTCGAAACAGGTATCGGGTGTGGTGCCAGTGGCTCGGGCACGTAATGTCGCGTCTTGAATAGTTGGCCCATCAGCCAATGGGTCGGAAAACGGCATACCAAGCTCCAGCGCGTCGGCGCCGCCTTCAACCAAGGCATCGACCACGGCGAGTGATTGTTCTGGATTTGGATCCCCCAAGGTGACAAAAGGAACAAAGGCACCTTGCTGTTTGGCATCCAGATTTGCGAACATCGCTTGATATCGAGTTGATGATGCCATCATGACAGCTCTCCTTTGCCTTCTAAAATGTCATATACAGTAAAGATATCTTTATCACCACGTCCGGATAGATTGACCACCAAAAGCTGCTCTTTTTCAGGATCAGCGGCAATCATTTTTTGGGCTTGAGCCAGTGCATGGGCAGATTCTAGCGCGGGAATAATACCTTCGTTGCGCGCAAGCGATTGAAACGCTTCTAAAGCTTCATCGTCGGTGACCGCCGGATATTCGGCACGACCAATGGCGTTAAGGTGCGCATGCTGCGGCCCCACCGACGGGAAGTCTAACCCTGCAGACACTGAATACGACTCTTCGACTTGGCCATATTCATCTTGCATCAATGGGGACTTCATACCGAAGAAAATACCGGGCTTGCCGTGCTTTAAAGGCGCGCCGTGTTGATCGGTATCGAGTCCTTTGCCCGCGGGCTCAACACCAATTAAACGCACATCTTTGTCATCGATAAAGTCAGCAAACATGCCAATGGCGTTTGAGCCACCGCCCACACAGGCGATCACTGCATCCGGTAAGCGGCCTTCTACCTGCTGAATTTGCGCACGGGTTTCCTCACCAATAATGCGTTGAAACTCGCGCACAATGGTCGGGAAGGGGTGCGGGCCCGCCGCAGTGCCGAGCAAATAGTGGGCGGTATCATAGTTGGCTGACCAGTCGCGCATCGCTTCGTTACATGCATCTTTTAACGTCGCAGAGCCCGCATGTACTGGGATGACGGTGGCACCCATCAGCTTCATTCGAAACACATTAGGACTTTGGCGCTCAACGTCTTTGGCCCCCATGTAGATGCGGCATTTCAGTCCCAGTAGCGCACACGCCAGCGCAGTCGCCACACCGTGTTGGCCAGCTCCGGTTTCGGCAATGATCTCTGATTTGCCCATACGCTGGGCAAGCATCGCTTGGCCCAGTACTTGGTTGGTTTTGTGCGCACCACCGTGCAGCAAGTCCTCTCGCTTAAGATACAGCTTGGTGTTCGTCCCTTTGGTGAGGTTACGACAAAGCGTCAACGCGGTGGGTCGTCCGGCATACTCTTGCAGCAGGCGGATAAAATCGTCTTTAAAGTTCGGGTCGTCTTGGGCATCAATAAACGCCTGTTCGAGCTGATCAAGCGCAGGCACTAGAATTTGGGGCACATACTGACCACCAAATTCGCCAAAATACGGGTTAAGCTTGCTCATAATTATCCTTTTACGTCTTTAACTGGGGCCGAGATAGTTTGACGGTCTTGGCGACATCTATCCTCTCAGCGAAATTATCTCGGAAAATCAACTATCTCGAAAAATCAATAGCGGCGAAGGGCGCGGAACGCCGCTTGTAACTTGTTGGCATCTTTCACGCCGGGCGCATGCTCGACGCCGGAGTTAAAATCCAGCCCAAGGCACCCTTGTTCAGCCGCTTTGGCCGCATTCTCGGGGGTGAGCCCGCCGGCAATCATGACTTTGTCTTTGGCGGTTTTAGGGATCAGGTGCCAATCAAAGGTTTTACCCGTGCCGCCAGATTGTTGGCCGACTCGGCTGTCGATAAGGTGGCGATCAGCATTCACGCCATCTAAAGCCGGTGCGACATCAGAGACACCGTGCGCTTTCCAAATTTCACAGTGCTTAGGGAGCTTCTCACGCAATGCTTGTAGATATGCTGCGTCTTCATCCCCATGCAGTTGCACCGCGTGAAGGCTGAGCTGTTGTGCGTACTCAGCCACGGTATCTAGCGCATGATTTTGGAACACGCCCACATAGCGAAGCGGCGCGCCTTGCTGGACGCGCTCGGCCACGACGGGTGTGACAGCACGCGGAGAGTGCTCAACAAAAATGAGTCCGCCGTAGACAGCGCCAGCGTTATAGGCGGCGAGGGCATCGTCGGCGGTGGTAAGCCCACAGACTTTATTTTCCCCCAAGATCACTTTACGTAGCGCGAGGGTCAGATCGGGCTCTGCCATTAATGCACTGCCAATTAAAAAGCCATCCGCGTGGTGGGCAAGATCGCGCACATGACGGTGGCTATGAATACCACTTTCTGAAATCACGATCGCTTTTTCGCCCACTTGTGGTGCTAAACGTTTGGTGCGATCGCGATCGATGCTTAAATCACGCAAATTCCGGTTGTTAATTCCAATCACCACCGCCCCTAAGGCATTGGCACGTGCGAGCTCGTCTTCGGTGCTCACTTCGGTAAGCACTCCTAGCTTTAGCGACTCGGCTAAATCGGCCAGCTCGCGGTATTCGGCGTCGTCGAGTACTGACAGCATCAATAAGATCGCATCGGCTTGATAATGACGCGCGAGGTAAACCTGATAAGGGTCGATAATAAAATCTTTGCAAAGCACAGGCGCATCGACTTGTGCGCGCACGATCGGCAAGAAGTCAAAACTGCCCTGAAAGTGGTCCTCGTCCGTCAGGACTGAAATGGCCGCGGCAAAAGGTCGGTAGGCACGGGCAATACTGGCCGGATCGAAGTCTTCTCGAATCAACCCTTTTGAAGGCGAGGCTTTTTTGCACTCCAAGATAAACTGTGACCCCGGCGCGGCAAGTGCAGCACGAAAATCGCGATCACTGGGCGTCAGTTGGTCGATAAAGCTATCCAGCGGCTGAGCACTTTTGCGCGCGGCTACCCAGCGTTTTTTGTCATCGACAATGCGGCCTAAAATGGTGTCGTTGAGGGCTGAGGTGGTCATACTGCGCTCCTTTGTGCTAACGCTTGCATGATGGTGTAAGGCTTGCCCGACGCCATCACGTCCAAGGCCTGTTGTGTGTTTGCTTTCAAGTCTTCTTGTCCGAATAAGCGTAGCAAGAGTGCCACATTGACAGCCACTGCCGCTTGCTGGGCGTCTGTGCCTTTACCTTGCAAAATCGCGCTGATCATCGCCCGGTTCTGCTCCGGCGTGCCCCCAGCAATGCTGTCCAGCGGGTATTCGGATACACCAAAGTCGCTGGGGGTTAAGGTGTAATGCTCAATTTGGGTCGGGGTGATTTCTGCCACCGTTGTGGGGCCGTGGATAGCCACTTCATCCAGACCGTCACCATGAACCACGGCCGCGCGCGTCATGTTGAGGTTTTGCATGGTTTGTGCAATCGGCGCAACTAGGGCTTGGTCGTACACGCCCATCAGCTCAATGCTAGGTTTCGCCGGGTTAATTAACGGCCCAAGCAGATTGAAGATGGTGCGCGTTTTCATCGCTTGGCGCACGGGCATCGCGTGTCGTACGCCGGTGTGGTATTGTGGCGCGAATAAAAAGCAGACGCCCAGATTATCCAAGGCCTCGCGGGCGTGGTCGGCAGGCATCGCCAAATCAATGCCAAAGGCGGCGAGTAAATCCGATGAGCCTGATTTGCTCGATACCCCGCGGTTGCCGTGTTTGGCCACTTTAACGCCACAAGCCGCGGCGACAAAGGCAGCCGTGGTTGAAATATTAATGGTGTTCGCGCCATCGCCTCCCGTGCCAACGATATCGGCAAACGGATAACTGGGGCGGGGGAAAGGTTCGGCGTTGTCGGTGAGTGCTTTTGCTGCGCCCGCGATTTCTTCAGGCGTTTCCCCTTTAATCTTCAATGCGGTTAACGCAGCCGCCAATCGCGCTGGCTCGAGTTCGCCCTGAATGATCGCACTAAACAGCTGCTCGCTTTGCGCTTGGCTGAGTGACTGTTGTTGGTAGAGCGTCTCTAGTAGTTGATCCATCACTATACTTAACCTCGGTATTTGTCTGTTCGAGCTCCGTGCTTATCTGGCACGTGTTGTTGTAAGCGCTAATGTTGTTAGCGCTGATAATAGCCACTGGCCCAATCGATGGTGTGGGTGAGCAGGGCAGCACCTTGTGCGGTCAAAATAGATTCTGGGTGGAATTGATAACCGACCACGTAGTCGGTATTACTCACCACGGCCATTACTTTCTGATCGTCGCCATCCAAGGTCGTGGCGATGACATCCAAGCTGGCCGGCACCTCAGTGGCCACCAGCGAGTGATAACGGGCCACGGTGAGCGGGGATGCCAATGGGCCAAATACCGCATGTTGCTGGTGGTGCATGGCCGAGGCTTTGCCGTGCATGATGGTGCCAGCACTGGCGACTGTGCCGCCGTAGGCTTCGACGATCGCTTGCTGACCTAGGCAAATCCCCAGCATTGGCACTTGGCCGCGCAGTTTTTCAATCAATTCGGGCATACAGCCAGCATCAGCCGGCGCGCCAGGGCCGGGCGAGAGCACCAGCAGTGGTTGGGGCAGGGTTCGAATGTGACGAGCAATCGCCTCAGCCTCTAAATGATTGCGGAACACCGTGACCGGGTAACCGAGTGCGCGAAATTGATCTACTAAGTTATAGGTAAAGGAGTCCATGTTATCGAGCAGGACGATGTCCATTGGCGGGGTACTCATGATTGGCCTCCTTGATGGGCGGTTTGAATCGCATGGATCACCGCTTGTGCTTTACCGCGGGTTTCGTCCGCCTCGGCTTGTGGGTCAGAATCAAACACTACACCCGCGCCGGCTTGCACGGTGGCAACGCCGTTTTCAACGTAGGCAGAGCGGATCACAATACAGGTATCCATCTCACCCGAACCGGTAAAATAGCCCACGGCCCCGCCATAACTACCGCGACGGCACTGTTCGGTGTCACGGATAAGTTGCATCGCGCGAAGCTTGGGCGCACCGGTAAGCGTGCCCATATTCATACAGGCTTGGTATGCATGCAGCGCGTCTAGATCGGGTTTCAGCTGACCCACCACCCGAGAAACTAAATGCATGACGTGGCTGTAGCGGTCGACTTTGAGCAAGTCGGCGACATGGCGGCTGCCGGGCGTGCTAATTCGCGCCACATCGTTGCGGGCCAAATCGACCAGCATCATGTGCTCGGCATTTTCTTTTTCATCATTACGCAGCTCAAGCTCAATGCGGCTATCCAAGTCGTGATCAATGTCTCCTTGGGCGGTTTTTCCCCGTCGGCGCGTACCGGCGATGGGATAAATCTCCACCTGATTAGTCGCTTGAGTATATTTGAGGGCGCTTTCCGGCGAGGCGCCAAACAAGCTAAATTGGCTATCGCGCAGATAAAACATATACGGGCTAGGGTTGCCACGCTTCAACGCTCGATAAGCATTGAGCGGCGAGGGACAGGCGAGGGTAAAGCGGCGCGATGGCACCACTTGAAACACATCTCCGGCAATGACGTGCTTTTTCAGCGCGTCAACTTGCTGACAAAAATCTGAATCGGAGACCGAAACCGCAACGCTGTGATCGGTCACCACGGGCGCTTCTGGAAGCGGCGCAGGCGATAAGCAGGCTTCTTTGATGCTCTGCAAGCGACGCGATAAATCCACATAGTGGACGCGAGCGTTATCACCCCCAAATAAGGTGCCTTGTAAGCGCGCTTGGCGGTGCTGGTGGTCAATTACTAGTAAGCTTTCCGCGACATAAAACAGGTAGTCGGGGCAGTGCTCGGTGCCGTCCACCGCTGGTAGCGTTTCAGTGCTGGCCACCAAATCATAGGCAAAAAGGCCACCGATAAAGAGCGCATCGTCCGGTTGATTATCCAACGCGATACTTTGTTTGATGACACGCAGGGCATCAAACACCGACGCTTGGCGCAGACGGGCGTCTTCATCCAATAGCGCACCATTGTCGTTAGGATGGTGGAACGTCAACGTCAGGGCGGGAAAGTCTCCATCGTTGGCATGTGCTACCTCACAGACGAGGGCTTTCAGCGCTGCGCTCTGGGCGATGCTCTCCAGCAAATGACTGCCATTATGAGTAAGCGCTTGTAAGGTGACGCGCTGCCCGCGGCATTCAATGCGCACGGCGGCATCGATCAGCATCAGGCTTTTAAGGTTGCGTTTGGAGTCAATCTCTGCCGACTCCAACAGCATGCTATAAGGCTTATCTTGGCACACGGCGGCATACAACTCGGTCGGGTCGGCCACATAAGGCACCGAGAGTTGGAGCGTATCGAGCTCGCCATGTTGGGGATCATGAGTGTTCACAGCTTTCTCCCTGCCGCTTGCACAAAGGGGGTAAGTTCTTGCATCAGCTGCGCGAACATATCGCCGGTTAACGCTTGGTGGCCGTCTGACAGTGCTTCGCTCGGGTTTAGGTGGCTTTCCACAATGATGCCATCCGCGCCCACGGCCGCAGCGGCGCGTGATAGTGGCGTCACTAGCTCTCGCACGCCGGTACCATGGCTTGGGTCGACCAACACAGGCAAATGGCTGCGCTGCTTCATCAAGGCCACGGCATTCAAATCCAAGGTGTTACGTGTGGCGGTTTCGTAAGTGCGAATACCGCGTTCACATAAAATCACATTGGGGTTACCTGCATCGACAATATATTCCGCCGCCAGCAAACATTCTTCGATAGTGGCGGAAAGCCCACGTTTTAACAAGACAGGTTTGCCGGTTTCGCCTACCGCTTTGAGTAAGCCATAGTTTTGCATGTTACGCGCGCCAATTTGCAAGCAATCGATGTACTCGCACACCGCGTCGACTTGGCTAATTTCCATTACTTCTGACACGGTTGGCATGCCGGTCAGGTCACTGGCTTGTTTGAGCAGTTTTAATCCTTCAACCCCCATGCCTTGGAAATCATAAGGGCTGGTGCGAGGTTTAAAGGCGCCGCCCCGTAACACACGTGCGCCGTGCGTTTTGACTCGCTCCGCCACGGATAGCAATTGAGACTCCGACTCCACCGAGCAGGGACCTGCCATGACCACGAAGTGTTGACCGCCTACAGGTACATTGCCGATATGCACCACGCTGTCATGCGGCTGTACATCGCGGCTCACGCGTTTGTACTTGGTTAGAATCGGTTTGACTTCCTCAACCAGAGGGTTGGCTTCAAAATGGCATTGTTGCAGCACACGTTCATCACCCAGCGCACCCAATACAATGCGTTCCACACCCGGCATATAAAGCGGTTTTAAACCGCATTGCTCGATTTGATTGAGGAGGACGTTGGCATCCTGCTCAGTGGCTTGGGGCTTAAGTACAATAATCATCAAATATCCTTTTAAACTATGGTTGCCGGTTACCGTGGCTGATTGCGTGGTGGCACGATAACGCGTGATGGCAAAACTAAGAGACAAAAACGCCCGCATCAGTGGCGGGCGTTGTGAATAAGGTAGCTGTTTATACAGCGCGTCACACCGCCCGTGAGGAGCCGTGCCACCAAATAAGCGCAACAGAGGTCATGGATGTCGCCAATACACTCATGGCCTGTGCGGCAGCTGGTGCAGTGTGAATCGAATGTGATCTAGACGCGGCGTTGAAATACATGCTGCGAGACTCCGTTGTGACTGTTACCCTTAGCGCCATATCGCTCCCCAAGACAGAGAAACGGTGCGCGTTAACTTGTGTACTAGTAAACTGATATTTTGCTTCTGTGTCAACGGGGAAATCGAAAAGAATGCAGAAAAAGTGCGGAATAAGCACACGATAGTAAAGAACAAAGATATTCACCGTGCTCGCTAAGCGCTGATTAACATGGCGCGTTCGCATTGACTGAGCCCCGTAGCGCGTACTCAGCCTCAGGCTGATAAGACACACACTGACAGTGCCAAGGCGCGAGCACATTAAGGAAACCCGATACATCATGATCATTGATTTACATAGCCATACCACTGCTTCCGACGGTCGCCTATCACCAAAAGATTTGGTGCAGCGCGCGGTCGAGCGTCGCGTGGGCGTGTTGGCGATTACCGACCACGACACCACCGCCGGGCTGGTGGAGGCGCAAGCAGAAATCGACCATCAAAACTTGCCCCTTACACTGGTCAACGGTATTGAGGTTTCAACCTTGTGGCAGAACTTTGATATCCACATTGTGGGATTAAATGTCGATCCCCAGCACCCGGCATTAACCGCATTGATTGCTGAACAAGCTGAGCGACGCCAACAACGGGCTGAGCTGATTGCTGAGCGGTTAGAGCGTTCGCATTACACAGGGGCGCTCGCGGGTGCGCGTGAACTGGCTGGCGATGCGCCGCTCACCCGAGCGCATTTTGCGCGCTGGTTGGTCGAGCAAGGCCACGCGAAAACCATGCAAGCCTGTTTTAAGCGCTTTTTAACCCGAGGGAACACCGGCTATGCACCACCGAACTGGTGCTCGATTGCAGAGGCCGTTGAAGCGATCCATGAGGCTGGGGGAAAAGCGGTGCTTGCTCATCCTGGCCGATACAAGCTCAAAGCCAAGTGGCTGAAACGATTACTGGCCGCGTTTTCTGAAGCCAATGGCGATGCTATTGAAGTCGCTCTTCCTCAGCAGTCGCAACAAGAGCGTCGTTTGCTGGCCGATTACGCGCGAGATTATGGATTGTTGGCCTCGCTGGGATCGGATTTTCATTATCCCTCTCCGTGGACAGAGCTGGGCCGCAATTTATGGCTACCCAAAGACAGTCAGCCGGTTTGGCATGACTGGACATGGTTAGACGCGGCTGAACAAAAATGGCAATCAGTAAATCAACTAGATAGCGACAAGCCAGACGCGTTACAATAGACCTATAAGAAGGATTATCCGGCGCGCTAGCCACCAACGCTGGATCGCGGTTGAGCATCCTAGTGTGGCGGAGCTAAAGCAGGAGGAACCATGAGTCAGTTTTTTTACGTCCACCCAGAGAACCCGCAAGCGCGGTTGATTAATCAAGCGGTGGCGATTATCCGAAATGGTGGGGTGATTATTTATCCTACCGATTCGGGCTACGCATTAGGCTGCCAACTAGAAAATAAACAGGCGCTAGAACGCATTTGCCGGATTCGTGATCTCGACAAAGACCATAACTTTACGTTGCTATGTCGTGATTTATCCGAGTTATCGCTTTATGCTCGGGTGGATAATACCGCGTTTCGCTTGATTCGAAATAACACCCCCGGTGCTTACACCTTCATTTTGAAGGCGACGAAAGAAGTGCCGCGCCGATTAATGAACCCGAAGCGTAAGACCATTGGCATTCGCGTACCGGATAACCGTATCGCGCTTGATTTACTCGAGGCGCTGGGCGAACCCTTGATGTCGACGTCATTGATTTTGCCGGGCAATGATTTTACCGAATCCGATCCTGAGGAGATTCGCGATCATTTAGAGCACAGTGTGGATTTGATTATGCACGGTGGCGTATTGGGTGAGCACCCCACCACAGTGGTTGATTTTAGTGAAGGCAACCCAGAAATTCGCCGCCACGGCGGTGGTGATCCACAACCATTTGAATAAAAAATGAACCAAGTGTCACCATGAGCCGTAATGACTCATACAATGCGATTGCATTGTGACAATGTGCTAGTTCTGATGTTGTGTCAGCGACATGTTGACCTTCCATTCCCGCCCAGCCGCCTTGCTGGGCTTTTTTTATTTTAAAAAGTCAGAGCCAGCCGAAACTGTTTCTCTATCCCTTGGGTTCTTGGTATTATTCGCCTCCTGGTGACGAAACCCGTCAGCAAACCAATTAATGCCAACCGTGACAGTAATGACGCCTGTGAAGGCGACAGTAAGGTAAGACAAACATGAGCGAAAAATTGCAGAAGGTGCTAGCGCGTGCTGGCGTAGGTTCACGTCGTGAGATGGAAAGCTATATCCAATCAGGGCGTGTGAGTGTGAACGGTGTGGTTGCCAAGCTTGGCGATCGTCTTGATGATCCGAGCGCGCTGGTGCGTGTAGACGGTCATCCTGTTCAACTAAGTGCGCCTTCTGAGTCTGTGTGTCGAGTCCTCGCATACAACAAACCGGAAGGCGAATTGTGTACGCGTAGCGATCCAGAAGGTCGTCGTACTGTCTTTGATCGTCTTCCCAAGCTAAGAGACGCCCGTTGGGTTGCTGTCGGTCGTCTGGATGCAAACACATCAGGCTTGTTGCTATTTACCACTGATGGTGAATTAGCAAACCGATTAATGCATCCAAGCCGCCAAGTGCAGCGTGAATACATGGTACGTGTATTCGGTGAGGTGAACGAAGACATGGTGCGTAATCTTGTCTCTGGTGTTGAGCTAGAAGACGGCGTAGCGCGTTTTGAGGACGTTGTTTACGCCGGCGGCGAAGGCATGAATCATACCTTCTATGTGGTGATCACCGAGGGACGCAACCGTGAGGTGCGCCGTTTGTGGGAAACCCAAGGGGTGACGGTGAGCCGTCTGAAGCGTGTTCGTTATGGCGATATCTATCTCGAGAAAGACTTGCCACGTGGTGGCTGGCGCGAGATGGAGTTAAAAGAAGTGAACTACTTGCGAGAAATGGTTGAAATGAAACCAGAATCGCAAACAGTGATCACCCCAGAGGATCAGAAGCGCAAAAAATCACGCCAGAAAATTCGCCGTGCTGTTCGCCGCTATGAAGAACGTATTGATTCTGATAGCAAACCGAAAAAAGCGCGCCAAGCGCGTCGTGGTAACGCACCCGCTGGTGGGCCGAAAGGCAGTGGACCTAAGCCTAAACAAGGCAACCCTCGAGCAGGCGCGCCGCGTGGCAAAGGCAAACCGCGCACCCGCAAATAACGTTTATAAAGCGGCATTTAAAAAAGCGTTAGCTAGAGCCCGGCACCTGCCGGGTTTTTTATGCGCTGTTTCACCCTTCTTCAACCTGCATTGCCTCTCATTCTATTTTCATTCACATGATAACGATTCTTGTTTGTGATAATGTGCTACTTATTGTTTTGTTAGTAAATGGATGTGATGAAAGCGGCCGAGCAGCACACCGCCACGCGTTTTAATCGAATCGAACGTGTGTTGGCGTATATTCATGCCAACCTTGACCAACCCTTAAATGTGGCAGACCTAGCTGCGTTAAGTTGCTGGTCACGTTGGCAGTTGCAGCGAGTTTTTTCGGAACAAACTGGGGTCAACGTTGCGCACTACGTACGAGAGCTAAAACTCGGGCAAGCGGCGCAACAGCTTGTCATGGGTCAAAGCCGTGTTATTGATATTGCGTTGATGTATGGCTTTGGCTCTGAGGCAAGCTTCTCGCGTGCATTTCGGCAGTATTTTGGTATGACCCCGCGTCACTATCGGCAGCGCGGCGTGATGGATGGTATTCGCACACCGATGCATATTGCTAGTCTGACAACCTCTCAACCATCTTGGCTGTCTGTGCATATTAAAACGCGAGAGCCGATGTACTTAGTAGGCCAGCTTGGCTACATTCGAGGATTATTTTCATCACAGCCCGACTTTACCCATGTCGTGCCTGAGCTTTGGCAACACGTTCATCAGTCATCATGGTATGCCGGTGAGTGTGAGAGTACTGGCGCGATTAACGTTACCCAAGCGGAGACACTGGGGGAGCCTTTACCCTATTTAGCTGGTCAAATCACAATGCATCCGCCTGAAGACAATGCGATCACTCACTGGGCAATCCCTGCCACAACCTATGCGGTGATCACACATACTGGCCCAGTGAGTGCATTGCCGGAAACGCTTAAGGCTTTTATCTACCATTGGCTGCCTCAATCTGGCTACACATGTACCGACGGGGTTGAGCTAGAGGTTTATCCTCCACACTATCAGCCTGCCGATCAGCACGCTGTGATGCACTATTGGGTGCCGCTCGATACCACACACCTTGCACCAAATTGAACAGTTTTTATCAGTCCCGTCCTTACAATGCGAATGATTTTGTTTTCTATTTAAGTTGTTTGAGTTGTAAGAAGGACGTTTTAATGCAGGCACCAACATCTCGCGTATTCGCCAATGGTTGGCGACGCTCGCCGTTAGCACTTGTTATCATGGGGACACTTACCAGTGCGTTGGCCCATGCTGAGAATGAACAGAGTGATATTGAAACCATTCACGTGCTGGGCGATACCTACCGAAATACCGCCACTAAAACCGTGCTAGCCCCTGAAGAGACACCGCAGGCAATAACGGTGATTGATAGCGACACCATCGAGCAGCGCCAAGCCAGTTCATTAAGTGAAGTGGTGCGCTACACCCCCGGCGTTAATACGGAGTTGCGAGGTGGGGCAGTGACGCGCCTCGATTTGTTTAATATTCGGGGCTTTATTAACTATCAAAACTTCTTTGATGGTCTCGCAGTGCCTTACAACACGTGGAATTTGCAGCCGCAAATCGATCCGATTGCCATCGAACAAGTCGAAGTTTTTAAAGGGCCGACGTCGGTGTTATACGGGAATATTCCACCGGGTGGCATGGTGAATATGATTGCGAAGACGCCGCAACAGCAAGCTGCACATCGCGTGGCGGTGAGTACCGATTCGGACGCGTTGCGTGAGGTGTCGGTCGACAGTACGGGCGCAATATCAGATACCTCACTGGCTTATCGAATGGTGGCACTGGCTCGGCAAAAAGACGGTCAGGCGGGTGACTCGGAAGAAGAGCGGTATGTGGTTGCCCCATCGCTAGATTGGCGGGTATCGCCAGATACCTTGGTGAACGTTAACCTTTATTACCAAGCAGATCCGGCGGCGGGAATCTATACTTCATTACCCGCTAAAGGCTCGGTATTGCATAGTGACACAGGCCGTTTATCGAGCGACAGCTTCTCCGGTGATAACCATTGGAACACCTACGACCGAGAATTCTTGATGCTCGGGTACAAGGTGCAGCATCAGCTTTCTGCCGATTGGTCAGTACTTCATACCGCACGCTACACGGATGCAGATTTGCTGCAAAAAAACATGTATCACCAGAAGAGTAGCGATGGTCAGCACTACCCGCGCAATGCCTATCTTACCGACGAATCTATGACGTCTTGGGTTGTCGACACCCAGCTATCAGGAGATTTACGTTGGGGGAAAGCGCAACATTACACCTTATTGGGGCTCGATTATCAGAATATGTCTTCTGATGTTAGCTATGACGACACGCTAGCGGGTGTCGTGCCGGATATTGATATTTTTCACCCCAATAACCATCAGATTGACCCAAGCGCCTTGACCTTTGTTTATCAAGATCAGCACGATATCGAGGTGGCGCAGACGGGCATCTATGCTCAAGATCAAATCCTTTGGAAACAATGGGTTTTGCTTGCCGGTGCGCGGTACGATGAATATGAGTTAAAAGATGACCAACGCACCCTGTATGCAGGTACACCCAGTGGATCCGATAAAACGATTCGCCACTACAATTTAGCATTTCGTGCTGGGGCAATGTATCAATTCAACAACGGTATATCGCCTTATCTCAGCTATTCAGAAAGTTTTGAACCCACGGATATGGATAACCGCGGTAACGTATTTGATCCATCCACGGGTAAACAATGGGAAGCGGGGCTTAAATATCTTTCACTAGATGGCACGACGGGATTCAATCTGGCGCTGTTTGAGCTCAAAAAACAGGATGCCTTGGTCAACGATCCCAACGACTCCTATGCGAAAATTCAAACCGGTGAAATTCGATCTCGTGGGATAGAAATCTCTCTCGATCACGCGCTGAGTGTGGACACAGACGTGTCACTGACGTACGGCTACATGGATATGGAAATTACGGACGATCCTAATCTTGAGGGAAAAACGCCTGTTTGGGTGCCAGAGCAAACTGCCAGTGCATGGCTGAATCATCAAGTCAGTGCGGGGACACGAATCAGTGTTGGTGCGCGTTATGTTGGTGAGTCACAGGGTAACGCCAACAATACCTTTACCGTGCCGGATTATACGGTGTTTGACACCGCGATTCGCTATGACTTATCGCAGCTTTCCTCGTCGCTTTCGGGGGCAAAAGTGTCGCTATCTGCAACGAACTTGTTCGATAAGACCACATATAGCTGTTTTGATGAGTTGAACTGTTGGTATGGCGATGAGCGAAATATCAAGGCCAAGCTCAGCGTCGATTTTTAACCAGTGAAATACGAAAAGCGCCCCAGTTTTGGGGCGCTATCGATTAGCGTTTTGGTTGCGCATCAATACACTGACCGTGCTCGTTAATACCTTCTGGCGCCATCAGGTAAATATACAGCGGCATAATATCGAGTGGGGTTTTCAATGTTTGTGGATCCTCGCCGGGGAACGCGCTGGCGCGCATACTGGTGCGGGTGCCGCCCGGGTTGATGGCATTGACACGGACCTTGGTGTCAGACATCTCATCCGCCAGTACTTGCATCATACCTTCGGTCGCAAACTTAGATATCGCATAACTGCCCCAATAAGCACGACCTTGGTGGCCTACCGTTGATGTGGTAAATACAATGCGTGCGTCATCCGACTTCTTCAGCAACGGGAGTAGGGCTTGTGTCATTAGCATGGTCGCTTTGACATTCACCTGCATGACATCATCGTGCGACTTCTCATCAATTTGGTCAAAAGGGCTGAGTACGCCAAGTAGCCCCGCGTTATGCAATACGCCATCTAAGCGACCAAACTGTTGCTCGATGGTATCGGCCATATCCATGTAATGCTGACGCGTAGCGCCGAGCATATCCAATGGGATAATGGCTGGCTGTGGCGCGCCCATCGCATCAATCTCATCGTATACGGCTTCAAGCTTTTTCACAGTACGGCCCAGCAAAATAACCGTTGCGCCTTTTTCGGCGTAACTTAATGCGGCTTGACGGCCAATACCTGCGCCTGCACCGGTCACTAAAATGACGCGACCTGCTAGGGCATTTGAGGTAACTTGATATTCCACGATACAAATCCTTATTTATTGTTAAACGTAGATTATTGTAAGGTTGCGGGTGATGTGTGACAACCAAGCGCGTGATGCGCTGTATTAAGGCATTGCCACCAAAGCGAGACAAAGAGGATACAACATTGGAATTTATTGCGGATTATGGGCTGTTTTTGGCCAAAGTCATCACCTTTTTAGTGGCTGCAGTGGTACTGGTTGCCCTGGTTCGTGCCGCGAACGACAAGGGTGGACAAAAGGGGAGCCTGAAGATCACCGATCTGACCGAGAGCTTTAAGCATCATCGTGAAGCACTGGAACACCACCTTTACAATGAGGCTGAGCTAAAGGCGCGTGATAAGGCAGAGAAAAAAGCCAAGAAGGCGGAAAAGAAAGCCCAAAAAGCCGCGGCGAAGAAAGACAGCGAGCACAACCCGTCACGTGAGCCGCGATTGTTTGTACTGACCTTTAAGGGCAGTATCGATGCCCGAGAAGTGGAAGGGTTACGAGAAGAAATTTCTGCCATTCTCGCGGTGGCGACAGCTGACGATGAAGTGTTAGTGCGTCTAGAAAGTGGCGGTGGCATGGTGCATGGCTATGGTCTTGCCGCTTCGCAGTTAGCAAGAATTCGGAAAGCGGGCGTGCGTTTGACCATTTCGGTCGATAAAGTCGCCGCCAGCGGTGGCTATATGATGGCGTGTGTGGCGGATAAAATCATTGCAGCACCGTTTGCCATCATCGGGTCAATTGGTGTGATTGCGCAATTACCAAACTTTAATAAGTTACTGAAGAAGAACGATATCGAGTTTGAGCAACTGACCGCCGGTGAATTTAAGCGCACCCTGACGATGTTTGGTGAAAACACGGATAAAGCACGTGAAAAATTCCAAACCGAGTTAGAAGAAACCCATGACCTTTTCAAAGGGTTTATTACTGAGCATCGTCCGACATTAAATGTGGATGCCGTGGCAACGGGTGAGCATTGGTTCGGTAATCAAGCCATTGATTTGGGTCTTATCGATGCGGTGAGCACTAGCGATGAATATTTATTTGAGGCGGCAAACAGCGAGCGTCATGTCCTTGCTGTGAGCTATCATCAGCGTAAAAACATCGCAGAAAAGCTTGCAGGCGCCTCAGCAGAGGTTGCTGATCGCGTGCTACTTAAATGGATCAGCCGCGGCCAGCGTCCCTTGATTTAACGGTTGTTTGGCAGCACACCATCACGTTTCACCGTGATGGTGTGGTTTCAACCGCGGAGTGAGCAAAATCTTGGCTATGATTGGAGTCAAACACACAAATATTGTGAGCCAAGCCAAAAATTATCGTTTCTGTTTGGCTATTTATCGGGTCGCAATGGTAATGATTAGCGCGTTTTTTCCCGAACCTGTCTTAAAAAGATGGACCACAATAAATGATCACAATTAACTAACAATTGTGGAAGGGACAAGCAATCAGCGTGTTTTACTGCGAATTTAGTTGATATTCGGTCAGACTCGCTCAATATTGTAAAACAGAAAGCGTCTTACTCACTATCATGAGTTTGCAACGCAACGAATTATCGACAGTTTTTAGCGCAAAGGGCGTACATTAGGTCATTATGGGCAAATCTCTCGTCATCGTGGAGTCCCCAGCAAAGGCGAAAACGATCAACAAATACCTCGGCAAAGACTTTATCGTGAAGTCGAGTGTCGGGCATGTTCGTGACCTGCCAACTGGTTCGACGCAGGGCGGCAAAAAAGCCGCTCCAGTGTCAACGAAAGGGCTCAGCGCCGAAGAAAAAGCGCGAATTAAGAAAGAAAAAGAAAAGAAGGCGCTCATCAACAAGATGGGCGTCGATCCTTACAATGGTTGGCAAGCGAAATACCAAGTCCTGCCGGGTAAGGAGAAAGTGGTTGCCGAACTCAAGCAGCTAGCGGAAAAAGCGGATCACGTTTACCTCGCAACGGATTTGGACCGCGAAGGGGAAGCCATTGCTTGGCACCTGCGGGAACTGATCGGTGGCGACCATGATCGCTTCAAACGCGTGGTGTTTAACGAAATCACCAAAAATGCGATTACACAAGCCTTTGAAACACCGGGCGATGTTAATATTGATGGCGTCAATGCGCAGCAAGCCCGCCGTTTCCTCGACCGCGTCGTCGGGTTTATGGTCTCGCCGTTGCTGTGGAAAAAAGTTGCGCGTGGCCTATCGGCGGGTCGTGTTCAGTCGGTGGCGGTAAAACTGCTGGTTGAACGCGAGCATGAGATTAAAGCCTTTATTCCAGAGGAATTCTGGGATGTGCATGCGGATACCCTAACGCCGAACGCACAGGCACTTCGTTTGCTGGTTGCACAACAAAACGGCAAGGCGTTCAAGCCGAAGAACAAAGATCAGGCCATGGCGGCGGTGTCGGCGCTTGAGCATGCAAGCTTTGTGGTACGCGATCGCGAAGATCGTCCGTCGACCAGCAAACCGTCTGCGCCTTATATCACCTCGACATTGCAGCAGGCGGCCAGTACTCGCTTGGGCTTTGGGGTGAAAAAGACCATGATGCTGGCTCAGCGTTTGTATGAAGCCGGTTACATCACCTACATGCGTACCGACTCGACCAACCTCAGCAAAGAAGCGGTGGAAGCGGCCCGTGGCCACATTGCGAGTGAATATGGCGAGCAATACTTGCCAGAGTCTCCCATTGTGTATGGTGCGAAGGCGAATGCACAGGAAGCGCACGAAGCGATTCGTCCCTCTGACGTGGGTGTGAGCGCGAGTGATCTACAAGGCATGGACCCAGACGCTCATCGTCTGTATGACTTGATTTGGCGCCAGTTTGTTGCCTGTCAAATGATGCCCGCGAAGTATGATTCAACCACACTGACCGTCGCAGCCGGTGATTTCTCGCTGAAAGCGAAAGGACGCACGCTGCGCTTTGATGGTTGGACACGCGTTCAACGCCCATCGGGCAAGAACGAGGACCAAACCTTACCGGCTGTCGATGTGGGTGAAACCCTCAAGTTAGAGCAGCTTGATCCTAAGCAGCACTTTACCAAGCCACCGGCACGCTTTACTGAGGCCGCACTGGTAAAAGAGCTTGAAAAGCGGGGGATCGGTCGACCATCGACCTATGCGTCTATCATTTCCACCATTCAAGACCGCGGGTATGTGCGGGTTGAAAACCGTCGCTTTTATGCTGAGAAAATGGGCGAAATTGTGACGGATCGACTCAACCATAGCTTCGCTGATCTGATGGATTATGACTTTACCGCGCGGATGGAAGCGTCGTTAGACAAAATTGCCGTCGGTGATATCGATTGGAAAGCGGTGCTCGATAACTTCTTTGCCGACTTTACCTCGGAGCTGGAAACCGCAGAGCAAGACGAAGACGACGGTGGTATGAAGCCCAACTACATGGTGATGACAGATATCGACTGTCCAACCTGTGGCCGTAAAATGGGTATTCGTACCGCGTCGACAGGGGTATTCCTTGGTTGTTCGGGCTATGCGTTACCACCGAAAGAGCGTTGTAAAACCACCATCAACCTGATGGATGAAGATGGTATTGTCAACGTGCTTGAGGAAGACGTTGAAACGGCCGATCTTCGGGCGATGAAGCGTTGTCCGATTTGCGAAACCGCCATGGATTCTTACCTGATCGACCAGCACCGAAAACTGCACGTTTGTGGTAATAACCCAAGCTGTGAAGGTTATGTGGTCGAAAAAGGTGAATTCAAGCCAAAAGGCTACGATGGCCCGGTCGTTGAGTGCGACAAGTGTGGTAGCGACATGGTGCTGAAAAATGGTCGTTTCGGTAAATACATGGGATGTACCAACGAGGAATGTAAGAACACGCGTAAGATCCTCAAAAATGGTGAGATTGCTCCACCGAAAGAAGATCCAGTGCATTTCCCCGAGTTGCCGTGTGAAAACTCGGACGCGTATTTCGTGTTGCGTGATGGCGCATCGGGCCTATTTATGGCCGCGAGTAACTTCCCGAAATCTCGTGAAACGCGCGCACCTTTGGTTGAAGAACTTCACCGCTTTAAAGACCGTATTTCTGATAAGTTCAAATACTTAGCAGATGCGCCACAGGAAGATCCGGAAGGACGTCCGACAGTGGTTCGCTTTGCGCGCAAAACGAAAGAAAACTATGTGCGCAGTGAAGAAGACGGAAAACCGACAGGTTGGTCAGCGTTCTTTGTTGATGGTCAGTGGGAAGTCACCGACAAACGTAAGAAAAAAGCCAAGGCTGACTAAGCCGAAGCGCTTGTGATTCAAACCCGCCAGTACGGCGGGTTTTTTCGTTGTAGGCACGAGTGAACCTTTGCTTGATCCGCCCCAATATCTTCTCGATACCAATTGCTAAAATGCCGCCTTTCATTTCATCTCTGAGGCCACATGGAGCTTCATCAATTAGTCAATACACTGGGCCAAGACTTAAAATACCGTTATGGCGAACGTGTTCATAAGCTCACATTGCATGGCGGTTTTAGCTGCCCCAATCGTGATGGCACACTTGGGCGAGGCGGGTGCACATTTTGCAATGTGGCTTCGTTTGCCGATGAGCAGGCTCAGCATGGCTCGGTAAGCCAGCAATTGCAGCAACGGGCTAAAGAAGTTGATCGCGCTCGACGCTACCTTGCCTATTTTCAGGCCTATACCAGCACTTACGACGAAGTCACACGCTTAAAAGCCTTGTACGAGCAAGCACTCGCGCGGGAAAACATGGTGGGGCTTTGTGTCGGTACACGCCCTGATTGTGTGCCACAGGCCGTATTGGCGTTGTTGGCAGACTATCACCAACAAGGGTTTGAGGTTTGGTTAGAGCTTGGCTTACAAACCGCTCACGATAAAACCCTAAAGCGTATTAATCGCGGCCATGATGTTGCCGTCTATGAAGCTGTTACCCAGCAGGCGCGCGCGTTGGGGATAAAAGTCTGTACCCACTTGATTGTGGGCTTACCGGGCGAAGACTTGGCGACACACCAGCAAACCATTGATCGGGTCGTGGGTGTCGGGACGGATGGGATTAAGCTCCACCCATTGCATATTGTTGAAGGCAGCACCATGGCGAAGGCGTGGCGAGCAGGGCGTCAGTTTGCGATGTCTTTGGAAGACTATGTACGCAGCGCGACCATGATGATCCAGCGAACTCCGCCAGAGGTGGTATATCATCGTGTGTCTGCCAGTGCCCGTCCACCCACATTGCTGGCCCCTTTATGGTGCGAGAACCGCTGGCTCGCGATGACGGAAATCGCGAACCAGCTGGACAGATCAGGCGCGCAAGGCGCAGCACTCGGCCGGCCATTTATGCCTCGTTAGCGTGATGCCGATTGGGGAGTAAACGCGTCGCAAGACGGCGAAAAAGGTGGCCAATGTCTTGTAAAATAAGATACAAGCATGGGACCAAGAATAGTGTCAGCAGGGTTGCAAACATCACCGCAAAACCGAGTGCGACCGCCATGGGGATCACAAACCGTGCCTGCAGGCTGGTTTCAAACATGATGGGGAGTACCCCTGCAAAGGTGGTGATGGAGGTGAGCGTGATGGCACGAAAACGCGCACAACCGGCGTCTATCACCGCTTGTTTGATGGCAACCCCCGCTTCTCGCGCACGATTGATGTAATCCGTCATCACCAAGGAGTCATTCACCACCACACCTGCAGCTGCGATCAGACCAAATGTCGACATCAAGCTCAGATCGATATCAAACCAATAGTGCCCCCAGATGGCGCCGGTTAGGCTAAAGGGGATCACGGACATAATGATCAACGGCTGCGTGTAGCTTTTTAGCGGTACTGCGAGCAGGGCATACACCACAATCATCCCTGCAATAAAGAATAAAATTTGCTCGTTTTGCTGGGCTTGCTGTTCTTCTATTGAGCCGCTGAGCTCGGTGGTGACATCGGGATAACGCGCCAGAATTTCGGGAATGATGTCTTGATCGATGGTGTTGATAATTGCGCTAGGCTCCACTTGTTCTTCGTCGATCGCGCCATATACATACACGGTACGGAACCCAGCCTCTCGTCGTAAACTGTTCACGCCCGGCTGTTGTTTTAGCTCCACGACATCTCCCAACATCACTTGTTGGCCTGATGGCGTGGTGATGATGGCATAACGCAGAGATGAGAAGGCTTCACGGGTGAGTTTGGGGTAACGCACCATCACTTTCACCTCTTCGCCGTCGCGGATCATTCGTTGCGCTTCGCCGCCATAAAAGCTCCCTCCTACTTGCATGGCAATGGTAGTGAGATCGAGCCCGAGATCATAAGCGATGGGTGTAAGTGAGATGAGTACCTCTTGACTCCCTGAATCAATTGATGAGGAGATATCATAAAGACCGGGCTGCTGATTAAGTCGAGACATCAGTGCACGCCCCGCTTGATTCAAGGTAGTGATATCGGGTCCGAACAGGAGGTAGCCAAACTCGTCGCCGTCTTCACCGCCATTAACGTCATCCTGAATCGTGAGTGTTTTCACACCGGGAATATCTGGCATTGCTTCGCGCCAACGACGAGACAGCTCAAAGGTGGTGAAAGGACGAACGTCGTCATCGACCAAGGGGATCACCAACTCGCCAGATGTGCGTCCATCGTTAAATACGAGGGTATCTTTGATGATGTGTTGCCCGGTTTCCAACGCGATTTGGTCATCAACGCGATATACCATGCTCTCAATCGCTTTGAGGGCGTCAATGGTTTGTTCACTGGACGCATTGTTATTCATGGTCAGATTGATGCTGGGAAAGTCATGCGGGACTTTAGGTGTTGGCACCATACGCACATGGTTCGCAGTAACCAGACCAATCGCAATCGCCAGCAGGGTGATGAAGGTGGCAAGCACCGACCAGCGCCAATGCACGCAGAATGTGACTGCTCGTTGGTAGGGGCCACGGATAAAACGTTGGAACTGTTGGTTGAATCGCTCCCTCACACTGTGGTGCTTGGGGGGCGTAAAATGGGTGTGTGCAAGGTGAGCCGGTAAAATCAGCTTAGATTCAATTAAGCTAAACACCAGACACAACATAACGATCGATGCGATACCGAAGAAAAAGGCGCGCTCTGGGCCGCTGGACATGATAAAGGGAGCGAACACCGCAATGGTGGTGAGTACGCCGAATGTGGCGGGTGTCGCGACGCGTTGTGCCCCTTTAACCACGTTATCCACGCCACCGCCGACTTTTTCAACTTGGGTGTAGACACTTTCACCGATCACAATGGCATCGTCGACAACAATCCCCAACACCATAATAAATGCGAAAAGCGAGACAATATTGATGCTCACGCCAATCAATGGCATTAACATCACGGCACCTAAAAAGCACACTGGTAGGCCAATCATTACCCACATCGCGAGCTTGAAACGCAAGAAAATGGTAAGCAATAGTGCAACCAACACCGCCCCTTGAAGCAGGTTTTTAAGCATCATATCGAGGCGAGCGTTTAAGTAGTAGGTCATATCAACGACCGACTTAAGCTTTAACCCTGACGGTAAGGTCTGGTTTTTGGCGTCAATGTACTGGTTCACCGCGTCGGCGACCGTCACCATATTTTCGGATGCGGTCGCTTGTACATTTAAGAAAATGGCATTTTGCCCTGAGTATTTAAAATACAGCTCGCCTTCGGTGAAGCCATCTTTAATAGTGGCAATATCTTGAAGTAGTAAACGGCTGCCATTGGGACCAATTTTGATCGGAATCGAGCGGAATTCATCACCGCGATAACGTTGGTTTTCAACCCGAATGGAGATCATGCCATTGTTGGTGCGAACTTCACCCGCAGAGAAATTCGCAGAATAACGTGCGATGGCATTACTGACCTGATTCAAGGTGAGATTGTATTTCTGTAGTACCTGTGGAGGGACTTCAATCGCAATTTCATAGGTAGGAGCGCTGAGTTCAACCAGTGTTACGTCTTCAAGTTGGAGCAGTTCATCTTCAATTTTCTGCGCCACAGGCTTAAGCTCGGTGAGGGGTTTATCTCCTACCACCGCCATGCTTATTACGGTTTGTCGAAACTCAACTTGCGCGACAGTCAGTGGTTCCATATTGCCGGGTAAGTTTGATAGGGCATCGACTTTTTGTTTGACTCTATCAAGGACAAGGTTGAGATCTTCGCCGACATCGACTTCAATCGCGACGCGGCCATAGCCTCGTCTTGCCGTAGAAACCACAGACTCAATGCCACTGACATCTTTGATGGCTTCCTCCACTTTGACCAAGATACTTTCTTCAACTTCTTGTGGTGAGGCGCCAGGGTAGTCGGCGGTGATATGGATATAATTGATTTCAATGTTGGGGAACATCTGACGCTGGATAAAAAAGTAGCTAGCGACCCCCATCACAATAATAAAAATCATGATCAGGTTGGCTGCGACCGGGTTATGGGCAAAGTAGGCGATCAGGCCACGTGATTGTGTCGTGTCACTCATCATTGGCCTCCGCGACTTGAGAGGCGAGGCGTACCGTCATTCCCTTTTCTGGAAATTCCGGTAGGGTGAGGACCAGCCTGTCGTTCGGCTCTAGACCTTGGTCGGCAAACATAAATTCGCCTTCCGTGCGGACGACTCGTATCGTCCGTGGCATCAGTTCATTGTTATCGTTTACCACCCAAACTTGTCGATTCTGGATTAACTCCTGAGGCAATTTAAAAACGTTACTCAGTGTGGTGCCCGTAAACGTGACTTCGACATAACTGCCAAACGGAAGAGGCATTGCGTCGCTATTGATCCCATAAGGGTCATCAAGCCTTACAACCACTTGCATCATTCGGGTGCGCTTTTCAACCACCCCTAAATCTCTAACGACCTTTCCTTGCCGAGAAACGGGTTGCGCACTGTTACGTGTAATAGTGGCCCCGATATCAGCCAACTGCGTCGGCAGAAAAGCACTGTCAAAGCCGGGAATGGGGAGATGAATCTCCGCTGATTCAATATTGTTGAGAGTAGCGATAGGCGTTCCGACGTTGATGTATTGGCCAACCCCAATTTCGCGAGATACTACTAACGCATCATAAGGTGCCGTCACCTTACAGTTTTCAAGATCGCGCTGTGCGCGTTTGAGCGCGGCCTGTGCGGATTTGACGCGCGCCTGTGCACTCAAAACTTGAGGCTTTCTCAAGTACAAGTCTGTTACTTGTGAGGCAGGGAGTGTCTTCGCTTGTCGCTTAGCGACAGCGGCTTGCGCTTGTTCTTCAATCAGCGCGGCTTTGGCACTGGCGAGATCCGCTTCAGCGCTTAGCACAGCAGCCTCATAATTATCGGGTTCAATGGCAAAAAGGATTTCTCCACGTTTCACAATACCGCCAGCAACAAAGCTTGGATGCCAACTGACCACTTCGCCTGAAACCTGAGCCGCGACTTGGGTGCTCTCAAGCGGCATCACTTCACCGTGAGCGCGGAGTACCACTTGGTGTTGCATCGGAGAGATGACTTGGGTTTCTACCACTGGCGCGGCTTGTGAAACAATGTCTGCCTCAGTTTGAGGTTCAGTCGCAGCGATTGCCGTATAGGCAAGGTAGCCAAGGGCAAGAATAAGCGGTGGCGCAACCCAACGAAGTCCTTTCATTTACAGTGGATCCCTGTTCAGCTGGTTATCGTTACAGACGACGTGTCTGATTTTCCTATTAAGTATTGACCAAGTTATCACGCAAAACCGCTTGACGGACCGTGCTCGTCATGAACCTTTGATGATGGTCTTGTTTTTAAAGGTTTAACTCCCTTCGCCTCTCATCAGCAATATGTCCATGTTCATCGCTATGTTTAGTAATACGTTTTCGCTTACGTTGACGATCCCTAATATCGTCAGTTGCACATGCTTAGATGGCTTTGATTGGTTGTTCTTATTTTTCGTTTTAAAATTTCATGTTTCATCAATTAGTGCGGGTGATCACGGCTAAAAAGCGTCATTAAATAATTTATGTTGTAAATTAACAGAGTTCTAGAG
>NZ_MUFM01000036.1:0-37005 GCF_001996125.1 Salinivibrio sp. PR932
ATCCAATAAGTTGATTTTCTATTATGGGTAATGGTCGTACCAAAGTAAGGCTAGCGAGATGGTATTTGACTTTATAGAGCTAATATTGCTAGTTTGGTCCTACCAAAAGAGAGGGTGATGATGAACACAACCGCACAAAGCCTTTTTCATCCGGTGCAAATGGGCCGGGCCAGTGAAGATGTGGCATTACAAATTGAGTCAGCGATTCTGTCTGAGGCGCTAAAGCCTGGTGACAAACTACCCAGTGAGCGTGAGCTTCAGCAACAGTTCGGAACAGGACGCGGTGTGGTGCGTGAGGCGATTCAGGCACTCAAACAAAAAGGCTTGATTGAAATCCGCAAGGGTCAGAAAGGCGGTGCTGTCGTGCGCCAAGTGGATGTTCATCATATCAGTGAATCACTGGCGCTGTTTCTCAAGCAAAGCCATATCAATGCGGAGAAAGTGGCGGAGTTTCGTGAAACGGTCGACCAAAGCTTGGTTTTACTTGCGATGAGTCGCGGGAATGAGGCGCAGAAAGTCACACTGCAGGAAACCGTAGAAGCCTTAGCGGCTGAAGCGGCGAGTGTGAGTCCAGATCTTGATCGATTAGGGGAGCTAGATCGGGCGCTAAACCTGCTGATTGCTGAAATGTCAGGCAACCCAATTTTTGAGTGGGTAATGCATGCGCTGCAACAAGGCTTTAGCTCGCACGATTATGCCCTTTATCAGGCGGCGGAGTATCGTCGCCAAACGGTGGAAAACTGGCAGCAGACCGTCCACCACATTGTTGCCGCAGAGCCTTTTAAGGCGCAGGCAACGATCAGCCACCACTATCGGTTGCTACAACAATGCATTGATGCACAAGCATCAAGCAAATAATAAAAAACACTTCAAAAAGGAAACCTCTAACTACATTCACCCATAACCGCGCCACCAAGATGGCGAACAAGTCACTGCGCGCGGGAAGGAAAACTGGAGGTTTTATGGGACTGCAACAAAACTACGATTACATCATTATTGGCGCGGGTTCAGCAGGCTGTGTGTTGGCGAACCGTTTAAGTGCCAATCCAGATAACAAGGTGCTACTTCTTGAGGCGGGTCGTCCTGATTATCGACTTGATTTTCGCATTCATATGCCCGCCGCACTGACATACTTGCTGACTGATGGCACCTATAACTGGCTATACGAATCCGAGCCCGAGCCGAACATGCATAATCGCCGTATCGCACAGCCACGTGGCAAAGTGCTTGGCGGTTGTAGCAGCATTAATGGCATGATTTACATCCGTGGTAACGCCATGGACTACGAGAAGTGGGCCAACGAGCACGGATTAAAAAAATGGGATTATGCCCATTGCCTGCCGTATTTCCGCAAGTGTGAAACGCGTTTACAGGGCCAAGATGATTACCATGGTAATAATGGGCCACTGGCGATCAGTACCGCCGATTGCGATAACCCTCTGTTTAGTGCCTTCTTTAATGCCACCCAGCAAGCGGGCTATCCATTAACCGACGATGTAAACGGTTATCAGCAAGAAGGCTTTGGGATTTTCGACCAAAATATCTATCGCGGTCGTCGCCACAGTGCTGCGCGCGCGTATCTACACCCGGTGATGAACCGTAAAAATCTTACCGTGATCACCGGTGCGACAACCGATAAAGTGCTGTTTGAAGACAAAACGGCTATCGGTGTGGAATATCGCAAGTGGGGACGGAAGAAAACCGCCTATGGCGCCGAGATTATCAGTTGTGGTGGTGCAATCAACTCACCGAAGCTGTTGCAGCTATCGGGTATTGGCGATGAGACCATGTTGAAAAACTTAGGGATTAAGCCTGTTCACCATTTGCCGGGTGTGGGTGAAAACTTGCAAGACCACCTTGAGCTTTACGTGCAGTATGAATGTAAAGAGCCGGTCAGCATGTATCCCGCGCTTAAGTTTCACAATCAACCGAAAATCGGTTTTGATTGGCTGTTCCGTCGTAAAGGTGCTGCCGCGACCAACCACTTTGAGGCAGGTGGTTTTGTGCGTGGTAATGATGAGGTGGCGTATCCGAACTTGCAGTTCCACTTTTTACCTTTGGCAATTCGCTATGATGGTTCGGCACCCAACAAAGGACATGGTTTCCAGTTGCATGTGGGGCCGATGAATACCGATGTGCGCGGTTACGTTAAAATTCGCAGCACTAACCCAGATGAGAAGCCAGAGATCTTCTTTAACTATCTCTCAACGCCACAAGAGCGTAAAGAGTGGGTGGAAGCGATTCGCGTGTCGCGAGATATCATTGCGCAACCTGCGTTTGACCACCTTCGCGGTAAAGAGTTATCACCGGGCAGCGATGCGCAAACCGATGAAGAGATCCTCGATTTTGTGGCACGCGAAGGGGAAAGTGCTTACCACCCCAGCTGTACTTGCAAAATGGGCTTGGCGAGCGATGAAATGGCAGTCGTGGATGAATCATTGAATGTACATGGGGTGAAAAATCTGCGTGTCGTTGATGCGTCCGTTTTCCCAGCAATTACCAATGGTAACTTGTATGCGCCGACGATCATGGTAGCTGAAAAGGCGGCAGATATGATGATGGGGCATACGCTCGCACCCGCGAAAGACGCTGAGTATTACCGTTATATGCCAGAAACTGGTTCACAGCCGGTAGAGAAAGCGACGGCTGACGTGGCGTAATCGGCCGCTGTTTTCGGATGAAAGCCAGCAGAATGCTGGCTTTTTTATGGGGCTTTGTCCGTGTTATTTGAAGGGTTTGTTGACTGGTTGAGTTGGTACTTGGCCGCGCTATAGCTTGCCACGCTGTAGGGGACGAGATAGTTGAGTAGCGCATGGCCGATACTAAATGAGCCATCGGCCCACAGCGCATCGCCTTGATTGATAATGTTGAGTATTGTTCCCACCACTAAAGCTATTTTGATCGCGTTAATGACCAAGCTTCGCTTTACGAGTATACGGATAAGCGGTTGCATCAGGTGTCCAGATCAAGATGACGTTCATTTGCCCGAGCAAGTAGCGCTTGAGTTGGGATCGTATCGATGGTTTCTTGGATCACTCGACGAATTAATGCCGTATCTGGCTTGCGACGCTGTTTAGCTGGTGAACGCTGAACCCCGGTGGGCGCGAGGGTGTAAGCGCCATCATTCTTCACCAGTTTCGCTTGCTGCAAACAAACGGGGCAGTGTAGGAGGTGTCCTGATTTATCGCGAAACGCTTTCACTTTCCGATTGGGCGGATACTTGTAAGAACTTCGGTAACGTGAGCACCACCGTCACGCCTTGGTTGATATCTGAGTCAAAACTTAGTTTGCCTTGAAGCTTTTGTCTAACCAGATTAAACACTAAGTTAAGGCCAAGCCCCGAGCCTCCTTTGCCACGCTTGCTGGTGTAAAAAGGCTCAAAAATGCGCTGATGCAGTTCAGGCGGCACGCCTACACCATTATCGGTATAAACCACTTCTACATCTTCGCCTAGATCAGTGATCTTGATGTGAATCGCAGGGCTATCGATATTCTCAAACGCATGCCGCACGCTGTTCATCACCAAGTTTGATACCACTTGGGTTAATACTCCGGGTAAGCTACTCATTTCTAGGTTGGCATCGCCTTCAATAATAGGGACGACGGGCACTTTTTTCGTTTCAGGGCGCAAACTCCCCATTAGCGCGTCTAGTGCCTGTACAACACGAAACTGACTGCGGCTCTCTGAGACTTGATCAACGGCGGTTTGTTTGAAATCACGAATCAAGCGGGCGGCACGATTGAGGTTATTTTCCAACATGTTGGAGCCATCGACGATCTGCTTCATCACGGCTTCAAATTGTTGACTGGTGAGGGATTGGTCCGCGAAGGCATGATTGAGTGTGGCTACCGCCTCTTTAATCACCGAATTGGCAGTCACCGCGATCCCGAGTGGGGTGTTTACTTCATGTGCAACACCGGCAACCAGGCTTCCCAAAGCGGCCAGTTTTTCTGATTCCACTAATTGGTTCTGTGCGGCTTTTAGATTCTCCATGCTTTGCTCCAGATCTTGCGTCCGTTCATTGACGGTTTTCTCCAAGTTCTGGTTTAGTAATTGCAATTCAAGCTGGGTTTGCTTTAGCTCGGTGATGTCAATTGCCGTGCCGCGAAAACCGACAAATCCTTCATCGCTGAAGTGGGCAATGCCCTGAAAAACAAAGTAATGAGGGCGCTTGTTCAATAATATTTTCTCTTCACACATGGTGAAGTTTTCATAGTCTTCGAGGTGGCCAAGTAACGAGTAACAGTTCGCGAGTAAAGGGATATCGCGGATTTTGGGCGTATTGTGTATATCAATATCAAGCGCTGTCTGCATGGCATCTGAGCAAAACGTGAGACGTTGTGTTGCGTTGGTTTCCCATAACCAATCGGATGACGCGCTGGTGAAATCTGCGAGGCGCTCCTGCTCCAGAATAATGCTCTGGTATAAGTTAGCCATACGCAGAGTTATTTTGTTGGTCTCTTCGGCAAGCCAGTCAAGTTCGTCATCTTTTTCCATGATGAACTTGCGATGCTTAAGTTCCAGCGGCTGATGAATGGGGGCTAACGGATCAAAATGACGCAGGTGTTTGGCAATTGAGAACACCCGCTGGCTGACACTTTGGTGGAACACCCACAAAATTAATGCGCAGACAATCAGGGTTTTAATGCCGTTAAGAAGCAGGGTGATCACGAATTGACGCAGTAAAATATCGTAGATCTTTTGAGCATCCGATTCGATAAATAGCGTACCTAGCTCAATGCGTCGCCCTGTATCCGGATGAAAGTAAATAAGCTCAGTGCTACTCATCACACTGTTCTTGCTAATAGGTTCACCTGCATCAAGGACAACACCATCGAATTCAATCGACAGATAGTCGATATAAGGCAAGTTCACGAGCCCATCGAGACGGTTTTGTGCACTCACCAAGTCAAAGACCCACAATGAGGAGGCAATTAAATCGGCATGGACGTTTTCAATTTCGTAGTGGCGACGATCGACGTTATCGAACGCCTCTTCATAATCCCATGAAAGCTGCAGCAGTGTGGTCATAATGGTAAAAAAGCTACTCAACAACACCATCAATAAGATGATCCGCCGTCCGACAATACTGAACAGCGGGTGACTAATGCTTTCCTCAAACTTCTGCAGTTGGCTCATTGCTTCCCTATTGTGTGCTGAGTATCTTCGCGTTGTTGTGAGGCGATATTGGCCAGGTTCAATGGAATTAAAAACATAAACTTGGCGCCTTCACCGGGCGTCGATTCAAACTGTAACTCGCCTTGAAGCTTTTGCTTGACCAAGTTAAAAACCAAATTCAGCCCGAGCCCTGATCCACCGCGACCGCGTTTGCTGGTATAAAAGGGCTCAAAAATGCGTTGATGTAACTCTTCGGGGACGCCACAGCCGTTATCTTGGTAACACAGATAGAGATGCTCATCTTGGCGTTCAAACTCAATCAGAATGTGTGGCGCGTCGGTATCGTCGAATGCATGATTGATGCTGTTCATCACCAAATTAGAAATGACTTGAGTCAGCACGCCGGGAAGGCTGTGCATGATAATTTTTTCCTCTCCTTTCACCATTGGCTCGACGGGCACTTTACGCGTTTCAGGATGCAGACTTGCAATGAGCGCATCGATCGTTTTTTTGACATCAAATTCGGTATGCGCCTCCGAAACTTGGTCAACGGCAGTTTGTTTGAAGTCACGAATCAGGTGTGAGGCGCGATTCAGGTTGTGTTCGAGCATGTTGATACTGTCATCTACTTGTTTCATCAGTGATGCAAATTGAGTGCTTGTCAGTGTCTTTTCTTTGAACGCAGCATTGAGGGTGGTAGTGATTTCTTTCACCACAGAGGAGGCGGTGACTGCAATGCCTAGCGGGGTATTCACTTCGTGCGCAACGCCAGCCACCAAGCTCCCTAATGCGGCTAATTTCTCAGACTCCACTAACTGATCCTGCGCCGCCTTTAGTCGCTCCATACTTTCTTGTAGCTCGCGAGTGCGCTCATCGACGGTGACTTCGAGGTTTTGGTTTAACGTTTCGAGTTCAAATTGTGTCTTTTTGAGCTCCGTAATATCGATACCAGTGCCACGGAAGCCACGAAAACCATCGACGCCATAGTGGGCGAGCGCCTGAAAGACGAAATAGCGGGTGTCATTATCAATTTGGATGATTTCTTCACACATCGCAAAATCTTGCTGGCGCTGCAAATTGCCAATGAATTGGTTACAGCCAATCGTTTTGAGTATGTCGTGTAAGTAGGGAAAATGCTTGGCTTCGATACCTAGAGCGTGACGCATCGGGTCAGAGCAAAAAGTGAGTTTTAGGTCGGCATCGGTTTCCCACAGCCAATCAGAGGAGACATGAGTAAAGTCTGATAGGCGCTCTCGCTCTAACATAATTTTTCGATACAGCGTTGACATGTTGTCGGTAATTTTGTTGGTTTCTACTGCGAGCCAGTCCAGCTCGTCTTCCTTTTCCATGATGTATTTCGTTTTTGGCAGAGTGAGCGTTTTGTGTGCTGGGTCTAGCGGATTGTAGCCCCGTAAAAATTGAGCAACATGGAATACGCGCTGGCTCACAGTGTGATGAAAGACCAGTAGAATCAGATAACAAACTAGCAAGGTCTTAATAGCGTTGAGTAGCAAAGTAAGAAAAAACTGCTGAATCAAATGTGTGTATATCGTATTGATGTCCGATTCAACATAAATCGTCCCGATACGCTGTGTACGCCCTGTGTCTGGATCATCATATTCGAGTGGGTATTCATTGACGAGCTTACTGACCTCGACAGGTTCTCCAGCGTCGAACAAATAGTTCTCTGAGCGTACGGATAAATAATTGACATGGGGAAGGTTGACCAAGCCATCCAGACGCTCTTGCACACTGCTTAGATCATAAATCCAAAGCGAGCTTGCCAATAAATCGGCATGAATATTCTCAATTTCATAATGACGGCTATCCACATTGTTGAATGCTTCGTCATAGTCCCAATACGTTTGCAAAAGCGTGGTGAAAATGGTGAAGAAGCCGCTGAGAAAAATCATGATCAGCAAAATTCGACGGCCAACAAGGCTGAAGAAAGGGTTACGGATACTTTCATCGAATTTATGGCTTTTGCTCATACGTCTACAGTCATCGATGGCAACGGAATCAAATTTAAGTGTAGATGAAAAAACAGGATGTCATACCCATGGTATCTGTCTTGGCTCGCCTACACTAAAAAGGTTCGGTTACTATGGAGCTCATCATGCACCGGTTGATAAAAGTACTCATTAGTTTACTCCTTTTTGCAACGGCCCCTGCTTGGGCCACGAATGTGATGCTGATTCAAAGCTATCACTATGGCTATGATTGGGATAAAAGCTATATCGCTGGTCTAGAAAAGGCATTGGGCAGTGATTACACGCTATCTCGCTTTGAAATGGATACCAAGCGGCTGCCACCCCGTGAGTTTGAAAAGCAGGCGGATAAAGCCTTTGCCGCATACCAAGCAGCAAAGCCTGAAATCGTGGTACTCGGCGATGATAATGCGCTGAAATACATGTTGCCAAGGCTCTATGATGAGCCCATTTCGATTGTTTTTTTAGGTATTAACTCTAACCCTCGCCATTTGCTTGCCCAGTATGACGGTCAAGCAAAAGTAACTGGCGTACTGGAATTACCCTTATTTGTGCGAAATGTACGTGAAATCAGCATGCTGCTAGGTAAGAAAAACATCAAAGTAAAAGTGATGTTCGACTCGGGGGTCACTTCGGAAATTGCTGCTGATTATATACTGCGTCAGTACGAACAAATTCGTCGTAGCTTAGGGATTGAAATTGATATCGTTACTGCTGTGACGTTCCAAGGTTGGCAGCGCGAAATTACTGCCGCAAAACGCGATGGCTTTGATGCAATTATTGTTGGCCTATATCAAACCTTAGTGGACAGTGAAGAAAACAATGTCGACGCCAACCAAGTACTCAGTTGGACAAACCAACATGCAAAGTTGCCGATCTTTGGCTTTTGGGACTTTTCTGTCGGTAAAGGGAAGACGGCGGGCGGTGTTGTGTTATTTGGTGAGTCACAAGGCCAGCATGCGGGGGAGCTCGTTAAACAAATTCATGCTGGCGCAGATGCAAGCACAATACCGATTCAAATTGGTCGCCAAGGGCGGGCGATTTATAGTGCCAGTGAAATGAAACGCTGGTCGTTGACGCCTTCTTCACGGTGGCAAAACATTGATTGATGGCGTGAGGATGAAAGCCTAAGTGCTGACGATACCGTTGGTCAGCACATTTTGGGATAAGCAATCGCTTTGGATAACACGCACAAAAAACGCGCTCAAACGGCGCGTTTTGATTGTTGGGTAAAAGCATACGATTAGTCTGGGTGCGCTTCGCGGATTGCAATAAAGTCGTCCCAGTTATCGATCAGTAAGTCGACCAGCTTGGGCTCAAAATGTTTGCCGCGCTGTGCGATCAACTCGTTACGAATGTCGTCATCAGTCCACGCATCTTTATATGAGCGTTTTGACCCGAGTGCATCAAACACGTCGGCTAATGCAGAAATCCGTCCACTGACAGGGATGTTTTCCCCTGCCAATTTGTTGGGATATCCACTGCCATCCCATTTTTCATGGTGAGTCGCGGCAATTTCTTTGGCAACCAAAATTAAACGGCGTTTGGAATGGCTAAGAATTTCGACACCATATTCAACGTGTTTTTGCATGATCTCCCATTCATCAGCGTCGAGCTTACCGGGTTTGTGCAAAATGGCATCAGGGATCGCGACTTTACCCACATCATGCAGCGGCGATCCGTGTTTAATCATGGTGGCCTCTTGCTCACTCAGGCCGTAAAGCTCTGCAAGGCGTTCACAGAACAAAGATACCCGTTGCACGTGCGCCCCCGTTTCTTTACTCCGCGCTTCCACTGCATTGGCGAGGTTATAAACTAGCTCTTTGGAAGTTTCACGTAAATCTACCATCAAGCTAAGGTTCTCGAACGTCAGCCCAATGTTTTGCATATATATTTTCAGCAAATGTTGGTCGAGCTCTGAGAGAGTTTTAGCGTGATTTACGTAAAGTAGAAACTCAACATCTTCCTCATCACGATGGAACAGCACAAAGCCATCATCAAACTGGATACTCTGTTGTTTATTGAGGGCTTGTTGGCATCGTTCTGCTACCGTTTTCGGTAACTTCTCAAATGCACATTCGCTGTAGCAGTCAACGTATTCTCCTGTCGCGGCGAGGGTCAGTGCGCGTGACTCTTCTGCGCCAGGGCGAGGTTGTACGACGCAATAAAAGGCTGAGTCATGAATGTGTAGCAATGAGGTAAGTTGCTCCAACACCGCGGTCGCATAGTGTTGCAGGTTAGTAGTGTTTTGGACGTTGGCCGACGCCTCAATCACCCGCTTTAATCCTTGTTTTTGCTCCTCAATCATGCACAAATCGCGATAAGAGCGCAGCATAGAGTAGAGTAAGGTTTTTAGCTTTTGGGTGGTGAGTTCGGTTTTTTCTTTGTAATCGTCAATATCGTATTCGCGGATGACTCTATCTTCGGGGGCTTGTCCCGCTTGGCCAGTCCGCAACACTAACCGGATCACGTGGTCGTTTTTCTCATCGCGGATATATCGCACCAGATCTAAACCCGCGTGCTCGGTTTCCATCACCACATCCACAAGTGCCAGGGCGATACCTTCCTCTTTTGCGAGAATGTCTTTCGCTTCTTGCCCTGATAATGCCGATAAAATCTCGAGCGGGCGATCTTGAAACGTAAACCCTGTTAACGCCAAGCGCGTCACCTCGTGCATCAAATCATCATCATCCACCAACAGAATACGCCATGGCTCGTGGGTGGAAGCCTGATTCGTTTCTGGTGGGGATGGTGATGCGTCGTCACGCTGATCCGCAAACAAGTCCATGATCTTCGCCTCTATTCGCGTACTTCTTAGTTATCTAAAGCGTAGTTGAGCAAAATAAAAGTTGCGAGTCAGCACGACGTGCCAATGTGGCATTTTGCTAATACAAGGTCGAATTGATATCGATACATCATTCTTTCTTCCTGATCTCGCGCAGTATTGTATGGATTTCTTTTGGTAGGTAGAGACGCTTATCTCCCTTCTAACTCGGCATAGCTTATGTAATCAATTGCACCAAAGGGGCTACTATTTGGATAAAACACGTTAACACTTCAACGTGTTGCGTAACGCATCATTAAGATTGTTGTGATGCAGATATCATTTGATAGTGAGCGGTTTTGCGGGTTTTTGTGATCGCTGTTTTACTGACTAGACAACAATCACAATCAGATTTTGACAAACAAACAAGGCAGTTATGTTTAAAAAACTTTCATTAAAAAATAAGCTTGCGCTATCGGCGAGTGTCGCCATCATCATAGGTGGTTTACTGGTGGAAGCGATCTCATTTCGGGCGTCACTATCACGGCTTGATACCGAGGTATCGCAACGTCTCGAAAGTACGACGGCCTCATATAACCAGTATGTGGCGGATTGGATCGTGTCGAAAGAACGTGCGATGACGTCGCTAAGCAGTGAAGCCAATCTCAACAGCATTGTGACGCACCTAAAACAGGTTCGCGATTCGGGTGGGTTTGATAATGTGTTCCTCGCGTATCCAGATGGTAGTCAAGACAACGCCAATGGTGTGGTCCTCCCTCCCGGTAATGATGATCCACGCAAATGGGGGTGGTACATCAACGCGAAAGCCGATCCGTCGAGCGTGTTTATGGATAACCCTACGGTGGCCGCAGCGACTGGCGCTAATGTTGTCTCTTTAGGTAAAGCCTTGCAACTGGGTGGCGACATGGTGGTGCTTGGTGCGGACGTTGAAATTGGCGACATCATTCAAGGCCTTGAGAAGGTTATCTTACCTGGGCGCGGTTATATGTTTATTGCCAATGGCGATGGCAACATCTTTACCCATGCCAATACGGATCTTCTTAACCAACCCGTCAGTGACTTAGGCCTATCGTTAAGTACGGTAAAAAATGCCGCCAATTCGGGCCAAGATCTTATGGCCGAGGTAAACGGTGAGCAAAGTGTGGTGTATGCCAAGCCGATTGCCAATACGGGATTAATGACGGTCACGGTGATCAATTATGACTCGTTGGTAGCGCCTTTGTTCGATGCGGTGTGGGGACAAATTGCTGTGACCATCGGGGTGGTGATTGCGTGTACTTTGTTATTTAACCTGTTGGTTAACGTCCTGTTTAAACCACTGACCAATGTGTCGAATGCGCTTGAGCAAATTGCGCATGGTAGCGGTGATTTGACCCAGCGGATTGAGGTAGAAAGCGAAGATGAAGTCGGGCAGTTGGCGCACAATTTCAATACTTTCGTAGGAAGTATGCATCAACTCATCAGCCATATTCGTGGACAGGCCGATCAGCTGACATCGCAATCGAAAAGCAGTACCGATCGTGCACAACGCAACGTGGATGATATTAATCAGCAGCAACAAGAGATCACCATGGTGGCGACAGCCGTGACAGAACTGGCATCGGCGACGCAGGAAATTGCCTCACATGCTGAGCACACCGCAAGCACCGCACAAGATTCAACCGCAAGTACCAATAATGGTCGGGCGGTGGTGGAGAACACTAAGACGTCAATCACCCGCTTGGCCGATGAGTTGAAGCAGGCCAGTACCATCGTGGCGGAGTTGGACAGTCACTCCCAAGAAATTTCGACCGTGTTATCGACCATTCAAGATATCGCTGAGCAAACCAATTTGCTGGCGCTGAATGCGGCGATTGAGGCGGCACGAGCAGGCGAACAGGGCCGTGGTTTTGCGGTAGTTGCCGATGAAGTGCGCATCTTGTCTCAGCGCACCCATGCATCGACTGAAGAAATTAAGTCTACGATTGATACCTTGCAAACCACCACAGCCAATGCCGTTTCTATTATGGAAAGTAGTTCATCACTGGCGGGTGACTCGGTCGCGGACGCTGATAAAGCCACTGCAGCATTGAGTGAGATTGATGCGGCGGTTAACCAAATTAGCGATATGGCGACTCAAATTGCAACGGCTGCTGAAGAACAAACCCATGTGACTAGCGAGATCACGCAAAATATTACCTCAATTAAAGATGTGTCTGAGCACCTTGTTCATAGTGCGAACGATGCGTCTGAAGAGGCGGATGGGTTGCGTATTCAAGCGGCGAACCTTAGCGAAAAAGTGGCAACCTACAAACTTTAAACGCGCATCTGGCTACCCTGACGTTAAGGGTAGCCAGATTTTTTGAAAAAAATGAAGATAAAACTGAACTTTATTCAGTGAGGTTGGTCACACTAAGCACTGAAGCAACAACAAAAAGGTTTTATGCTAACCCTATTACGACATTTTCGTACCTCATTTATCTTCTTTCTGCTTGGTATTGGATGCCTCTTAGCATTCAACTTATCCACCCCTAACATTGCTGCCAACGGCACGCTACAAGAACCCTTCGCGTTTATTCCACTTGCATGGCTATTCCTCGCGGTGAGCGCGGTGATTTTTACGTTTAAAATGGTGCAAACGGTACTGATCGTTAAACGCCAACATCTTGATTGCTGATACCAAGGTCCAGAGGAGGCAACATGATTGAACGTCACGGCCGAGAACTGGATATTGATATCGGTAATAAACACTTGGTGATTCAACGTCGTTATGAGGCGTGTGGGGCTTTTAACGACCTTCTAATCGCGATTTGGTTTTTGATTGGCAGTTTTTTCTTCTTAAACGATGCGTTGATGGAAAGTGGTACCTGGCTTTTCATTGTTGGGAGCGCACAGCTGCTGTTAAAACCGAGTATCAAGTTGATGAGTTTGGTCCATGTCTCGCGGGTCCAAAACCGAGCGCTTAGCTCCTCATCGTTAGATCAAGAGTAGTCAGATATAGCGGTATCATCGGGCCTACTCTCCCTCCTGTTGCAAACTGCAATACACTAGCCTCACATCATTCGTGGCGAGAGATGCGTCTCTTACCACGGATTTTTATCCTCGTACGCATAATGCAACGATTGTCTATAAATCTAGCGGAATGCTGTCACTGTGTTGCCCTCATTTCGCGTGATTTCTCGCTAAGTGATTGCTGGCGTTATAGTCGATGCATTGTCTTTATTTATTGGCATTGTTCTTGATATCTCCACGTCGCACCGAACACGTCGGTGTTTATTCAAAGGAGGAAGAAGTCTATGCCAAAGGTGTCAATTCGAGCCATATCCATTACAAGCTATGCGCTCATGGTGAGCTTAAATGCCGCGTTGATATTTCATATGGCTTGGCTAAATGAATATGTGGTGCTCGGATTAAGCTTGATGATTGCAGTAGCTGCGACCATGTTTATTAATCAACGTTTTACAGCAGGCATTACACGCGTCAGTACATTTGCCAAGGAGCTCGCGAAAGGCAACCTTACCGCCCAATTGAGCACCAATGATGGCGATGAGTTTACCGAGGTCGCACAATCATTGAATCGAGCCGTCGATCGGTTACGTCAAACGATTCGCAACGTAGAAAAGGCAGCCGATACGCTGGATAGCTTTACCGACAGCTCAGAAAAGCGAGCGGAAAAAGGCGCTATCCTGACCGAAGAGCAAAGCGAGAAGATCGACAGCATTGCGACAGCGATTGAAGAAATGACTAGTACGGTGGGCTCACTGTCAGAAGACGTACAAGCCATTTCATCTGAAGCTGAAAAAGTAGATGAAAGCTCACGTCAGTCGCAGAAAGAGCTGTCTGAGATGATGAGCGAATTGAACGAGCTTGTATCAGCAATCAACGTCTCTGCAGAAATGTTTGATAAAGTTGAGCACAGTGCGGGACAAATTGAGCACTTCTTGGAAGTTATCACTGATGTGGCTGAGCAAACTAATTTACTTGCTTTAAATGCCGCAATTGAAGCCGCCCGGGCAGGCGAACAAGGACGAGGGTTTGCCGTAGTTGCGGATGAAGTCCGAAAGTTGGCTAGCCGTACGCAATCATCGGCCAGTGAAATTAATAATATGACCAATGAATTATTCCGTAGTCTGAAGCAATCGTCAGAGCTTTCTGACCGGACTGAGTCGCTCGCCAACCGTGCATCGAAGCAGGCGAGCGAGACATCGCGGTCGATTGACGGGGTGCTGGAGAACTTCTCTATCATTACAGACCGGATTAACTCACTGGCAAGCGCCATTGAGCAGCAACGTACTGTGTCATCGGATATTTCTGCCAATATCAATCGATTGACCGAATCGGGACAACAAGCCGCAGATATTGCGTTGGAAAACAAACAAGATATGGAGAAAATCAGCGAATTAGCCGAGTCACTCAATCAAGATTTGGATGAATTGAACCTGAGAAAGGCGCGTGCGAGAGCTTAAGTCGTCACTCTCATGGTAAGTAGTAGGAAGAGAAAAACGGGCCAAGTAGGCCCGTTTTTGTCGATGTGCTAACCCATCATCTCGGATGGTGTCAGTGCGGAAGTATCCATAGTTGCAGTGACACAAAGGCACCAATGGAAATCAGAACCACCATCAAGGTTGATAAGCGCGTACAGGCTAAACCAATCGCGACTAAAGCACTGACTAAATAAGGATTGGTCGCCGAGATAGCCAGCTGATCCTCGGGAAAGAAGACAATCGGTACCCATAGCGCGGTTAGAACCGCCGGTGCAGAGTAGGTCAGGAGTCGTTGTAATCGCGGCCCAATGCGCACAGGGATACTCCGTGCCAGTAGCAGATAACGCACCGAGAAGGTGATCAGCGCCATGGCGACGATGATTAACCAATAACTCATGTTGACGCCCTCCGTGTCGGTAGCGACTCAGCCATTAGCCCCGCGACCATACCTACGCCGGTTGCAATGATTAACGCATTGGGGATGTGGTAATAGGTGAATAACAGCATACTGACACCGCTTGCCAAGGTACAAAGTAGCACGGGGCGAGTTTTTATGCTGGGAACGGTCAGTGCGATAAAGGTGGCAGCAATGGCAAAATCGAGGCCGATGGCTTCCAAGGCTTTCAGCTGAGAACCGGCGAGAATCCCTGCTAAGGTGGCAAGATTCCAACCCACGTAAAACGCGGCGCCCGTATACAGGGCATAGTGTTTAGAAAACTTTCCCTGCTTGCTGGTGTGTGCGGTTGAAAGCGCATACATTTCATCGGTCAGTAAAAAGCCGAGGCCGAGACGCCATTTAAGTGGCAAGGGAGTGATGTACTGTCGAAAGTGAGCACCATAGAGAAGGTGCCGTGCGCTAATCACCAGTGTGGAACCGAGTACCGCTGGCAATCCCGCCGCATTGCCCACCATCATGGTGCCCGACAATTGCACCGCTCCTGCAAAAACCAGTAATGACATGGCTTGTGTTTGTAGTGCACTGAATCCCATTTGCAGCCCTAATGAACCGCAGAGTACACCCCAAGGCAGGACGGCGAGGCACAACGGACTGACATCGCCTAATGCGCGCCATACCGATGCCTCAGGCGCATGCACCTCTTGTGCAGCCTTATGCATAGATCACCTTTTTGTTGTATTTGCTTGGTTATAAATTGTTTTTATCGGTAAGGTGCTAAAAGGTCAGGTAACGTACTGATTAACAAACTTACCAGATGTTTGTACCACATCACCGCCATGCCGCAAAGAGGTGGGATTATCAATAGCCAGAGTAGCTCGCTAAGACACAGAAAGGAAACACGATGAAAGCACCACATCGTCCGAAGGGATCTACATCGCCAAGCGTGCATTTTCTTTATGTTTGGTTAGTGTCAACGGCAATAGCCAGTGCCGCTGTTGTTGGGGCGTGGCAGGCGGGGTGGATAACATTGACGACGTTTGGGGATGGTGCATTTTACGTCGGGGGGCTCGTTTGGTCGGCGGCGGGTATTGTGACGTACAGTCGTTACAAAAGCCGCTATTGGTATCGTGATYCAGTGACACGGCGGGCGCTCACGGCTCAACAACACGCGATGGTGATCGATTCATCGTCACCGCCCGATGACAAGCTCGGACTATGGCTGTTTTTAAGTGGGCTTCCCGCCATGATACTCAGCGGTATATTGATGCTGGCGGTTTAACCCACCCAGTGATAATGGTGGTTCGGCTTTTTGGCGACCAATCCCTGTTGTTGTAAATGGTTAAATAGGGTATCGACGGCCTCTTGGCTGAGTGCATATTCCGCCATCACGGCTTTTTTGCTACAACGCAGCGTTTTGGCGGCTAACGCGGCTTTGATATCTGCATAAGGCGCATCCGTATCTTCGTGAGGAGACGCTGAATCCGGCGTGGTGACTTCCGTGTTGATATCATTGGCACGAGGAGACGCCTTGGTGTTCACAGGCGTAGGGGGCGTGGCATGTGGGTGACGATACCAATGGCGGAAACGCTGTTCTTCACCAATCACGCCGACAAAGAAAGCGGCGAACAAATCTAACAACACAGAGAGAAAAATCACCAGCCAAGATTGGGCCTGATCGGCGCTCACGCCTAATGTGTTCGCAAGGTTGCTAATCAATCCCAAGATGGATCCCTGTGCCACCGCGGGTAAACTATCGCGCTCTAACGCGAGCTGTTGTTGCTCTTTGCGTAATTGGTTGTTTTCTTTTTGTAATCGCGCCACGCCAGTCGCAATTCTATCCAATTCGATATAACGTTCAGCGGCTTGATTATTCAAGGTGATTTGTTGCTCGATAGCATCGATTTGTCGGTTATAAGCGTCAATCTGCGCTTGGGCTTGGCGCTGCTCACTTTGCGCGGCATTGGTGGCACTATTGATGCCGCCAATACTGCCGCCGATCGAGATTAAGGCCAAAATGAGATAAAAAGCCAAGGCTGACAAGGCGCCTACATAGTTGCCGTGAGCCCGACGCTCACCAAACTCGTACCATGCGTAAAACTTACCCGCTTCAAAAATCACTGCCAATGCCCCGAACAACCATTGCATTAGCGGGTTGTCGTCAAGGGATAAGAACAGTAGCAGGGAAAAAATGGTAGAAGCCACAATGGCGGCACCGGTAAAGCTGTACACACTCAACATGGCGAATCGCCCTTTGGGGAAGCGTAACGCCATCTTGGTTGGCGCTGACATGACTGGATTCATATTGTTGTTATTGTCTGTGATATTGAGAGGGCGCAAAGCCTAGCGCATCTTGGCCCGTTTGTGTGTCAGTAAGCGGTGAAAACATGAATAAGCGATTGATTCATCGCCAACATGGATTAAAAGGCATCACAAAACCGACGTAAGCAGGTCGGGTTGCATTTCTTTTCGAGTAAAGGCATGTCACCGCCCGTATTGATGTTAATGATTGGGCTGGCCCGTCTAATCGCGGTTTTACGTCCAATCACCTGCTGATTTTGGACTAATCACCTGTCCAGACAATACGGAAAAGCGTGTATCAAGAAAAGATGGCAATAAATCTACGCTAAAAATATCACATCCACGCAATAAGGCTTTGATCTATATGAATAACGCCTTTTATTGATAAAAATGTGACGGTTGACGCTTGGTTAATAACTGACTAGGATCACGCCCTTTGATTTTCTGGGTTGCAGTAGGCCCGAGATCAGAACGCGACATCACTTTTTAATCCCAATTTATAGAGACGTTCATGATAGATAGAATTCAGCGTGATTGGTTCTCCAATGTACGCGGTGATATCCTCGCGGGTATCGTGGTGGCATTGGCTTTGATTCCTGAAGCAATTGCCTTTTCGATTATTGCCGGCGTTGATCCCAAAGTCGGTCTGTATGCCTCGTTCAGTATTGCCGTGATTATCGCCTTTGTGGGCGGTCGTCCAGGCATGATCTCGGCCGCCACTGGTGCAATGGCATTGCTGATGGTCACCTTGGTGAAAGAGCATGGCTTGCAATACTTACTTGCCGCTACCGTGCTAACCGGTATTTTGCAGATCGGTGCGGGTTATCTAAAACTCGGCAACCTGATGCGTTTTGTCTCGCGCTCAGTGGTGACAGGGTTTGTGAACGCCTTGGCGATCTTGATCTTTATGGCGCAGCTCCCTGAGCTGTTTGGCCCCGAGATCATGCGCGAGGGCGATATCCTCTGGCATGTCTACCCAATGACGTTAGCGGGCCTTGGCATTATCTATTTGTTCCCGTATATCCCGCGTATTGGTAAAGCCATTCCTTCTCCGTTAGTGTGTATTTTGGTCCTGACCGGCATCGCGATGACATACAACCTTGATCTACGTACTGTCGGAGATATGGGTGAGCTGCCGGATACCTTACCTGTATTCTTGTGGCCGGACGTGCCGCTAAACTGGGACACGCTGGCGATTATCTTCCCATACTCTGCGGGGCTGGCTGTGGTCGGCCTGTTGGAATCGATGATGACCGCCACTATCGTGGACGATTTGACCGATACCAGCAGCGATAAAAACCGTGAATGTAAAGGCCAAGGTGTGGCTAACATTGCGACCGGTTTTCTTGGTGGTATGGCCGGTTGTGCGATGATTGGTCAGTCCGTTATCAACGTGAAATCGGGTGGCCGCGGACGTCTATCGACCTTTATCGCCGGTACTTTGCTGCTAATCATGGTGGTGTTCCTCAGCGATTGGATTAGCCAAATTCCGATGGCTGCATTGGTCGCGGTCATGATTATGGTTTCGATCGGTACCTTCTCTTGGGAGTCCATCATTAATCTGAAGTCGCACCCACTGTCGACCAATATCGTTATGCTGACGACCGTTGCCGTGGTTGTGTTTACCCATAACTTGGCGATTGGTGTGTTTGTGGGTGTGTTACTCGCGGCGCTATTTTTCGCCAACAAGATTGGTCGTTTTATGGTGGTCAAAAGCGACAATACAGACAATGGCGACGAGCGCACGTATCGCGTTGTTGGCCAAGTCTTTTTTGCCTCGTCAGATCAATTTTTATCATCGTTTGACTTCAAAGAAGCGGTGGAGCGTGTCACCATCGATCTTTCTGCAGCGCACTTCTGGGATATTACGTCCGTGTCTGTACTCGACAAGGTGGTGATTAAATTCCGTCGTGAAGGCACTGAAGTCAACATCGTGGGTATGAATGATGCGACTGCGACCATCGTCGATAAGTTCGGCGTGCACGATAAGCCGGAAGAAGTTGAAAAAATGATGGCTGGCCACTAAGGAGACCGACCATGGAACAAATTACCGCGTGCGTAGATGGCCCGCATTATTCAAAGCAAGTCGCAGACTTGAGCATTTGGGCAGCCAAGCGCCTTTCTGTGCCGTTGACGCTATTACACGTGTTGGATAAATCCTCACACCCAGCGGAACCTGAGCTTTCAGGTAATCTGGGAGTCGGGAGCCGTGAACAACTGTTACAAGAGCTGGTGGAGCTGGATGAGCAGCGTGCCAAGCTAGCCATGAAACACGGTAAAGCGCTGCTGTCCGAACTGGAAGACGACGCCAAAGCCAAAGGGCTGGACGATGTGCGTAAACTGCAGCGCCACGGCCATTTAGTTGAAACATTACTCGAGCTAGAGCCACAAACCCGTGTTTTGGTATTGGGCAAATCAGGTGAATTGCATCAAAACGATACCAAAGCGATTGGGTCGCAGCTGGAAAGTGTGATCCGCTCCATCAAGGCGCATACTTTGGTCGCGAATGGTGAGTTTAGTGCGCCAGAGTCTTACTTATTGGCCTTTGATGGCAGCGATATCAGCGAAAAGCTGGTAGAAAAAGCCTTGAATACACCTCTGTTGGCAGGGATGACCTGTCATTTGGTGATGGTAGAAGACTCACAAGAAAAGCTGGCAGCGTTTAAACGTGCGGCAGAGCGCTTGAAAACGGCGGGTGTCGATGTGGTTGAAGTGCAGTTAACCGGTGAGGTGCACCGCGCTATCCTAGACTATCAAGCGGCCAACCAGGTTGGACTGATTGTCATGGGGGCTTATGGGCACTCGAAACTGCGTCAGTTCTTTTTGGGCAGCAACACCACCAAACTGCTGGTGGAATCAACGGTGCCTATGCTGTTGATCCGCTAACCGTGCCGGATAGCAAGTAAATAAAAACCCGCATGATGCGGGTTTTTTGTTTCTGTTGACCGTTTGTCTTTAGTACGTTTGGGAATCAGTACTTAAAGCGTGTGGTAAACATAAATTGGTCGCCATACCACTCGTTTACACGATACTCGGCACCCAAAGAAAAGAGTTCGGTGGCGTGGAAACGGCCGTATGCGGAGCCAAAGGTATCTTCTTCATCATCGACGGTGAGCAAACCAATTTGGCCGCCAACTTCTACCTGTGGACCCAACCACTGACGGATACCTAGATTCACTTCTAGACCCACATCACTGTCGTAATCCTTTTTGTTCACCCCACGAGCAAGTAGCTCACCAGTCAGGTCTGCCCAGTTATTAATCGGGGCATGAAAGCCAATCCCAGCTGATGTATCCCAGTCTGAATCAAACTCGGTGTCTGCCTCAACGCGAATGTGTGCATTAGGATGGATAGACATGCTAAATCCTGCACCATAGGTGAGTGGGCTGACACCAATGCGCCCTTCAACGTAATCGTAACTGAAGTTACTCATGGTGCTCAGGCTGGCGTCGTCTTCATTGGCCGCGGCGCTGAATGAGGCCAGAGCGACAATAGCGCCGGCTAATAGAGATTTACGCATTATCAATTCCACTTGTTATTGGTGTTGAAATCATTCTATAAGACGATTGAACGAATAAACAAGCACATCCGTGTGGCAGACGTGGCTTTTTTACCGATTTCTGACCCAATGGCGGGTATTCAGGCAAAAAGCGCTTATTCGCCGCCCACCTCGAATTTATGCTTGTTGATGGCGTCCACGAGTCTTGGCGTATCAAGTACACTGGTCCATGGCAACAGGTTTGGTTCGTGCTCAATCATAAAGCTGGTTAATTGATCGGTGACTACGCTGGTAAGCGTCGTTTTTTGCCATGGTTTAGCAATGTAGTAATGTAAACTGGCGTGGTTAATCGCCGATACTGTGTCTTCCAGTCCCGCTTGGCCGGTGAGAAGCAGTTTACGCGCCCCTGCGGTTTGCGGTTGTTTCGCCAGCTCAATCAAAAAATCGACGCCAAGTTCACCAGGCATAATGTGATCACACAGGATAAGTGCCAATTGCGTGCCTTGCGCCGCCATTTGCTCAATTACATCGCGAGCTTCTGTAACCGACTCTGCAGCTTCTAACTCAAAATGATCAGAAAAGCCTTGTAAGTCATCCATGACGCTATCAAGCACGTCACGTTCGTCATCCACGCATAAAATCATATACTGGCTCATAACTGGGGCTCCTTACGGGTAGCAGGGGAGAGCGAAACGGGCAGTGTCACCGTCATTGTGGTGCCGTGTTGCTGAACAGATGACACACGAATATCACCACCATGTTGCTGGATAATTTGTTGGCACACGGTTAGACCAATGCCCAAGCCAAAGTGACCCTCGCGTTTGGTGGTGTAGTTTAAGGCAAAGATCTTTTCTTGTTGCTCTGGCGTCATTCCCACGCCGGTATCTGAAATCGCGACTTGGATGTAACTTGCTTCATCATTATCGACAAGGTCGGTTTGTACCGTAAGTGTGCCGGGCTCTGGCATGGCGTCGAGCGCATTGGCGATTAAGTTAGTCCACACTTGCGCCAGCGCGTAGGGCTGGGCGACGATTTCTGGCAATGGGTGATAGCGTTTATCCAATTGATGAGGCTTCAGTCGATGCTCAAACAAGGTCAGGGTGTCTTCGATACTTTCTATCAACTGGGTGCGCTGACGCTGCTCGGTATCTTGGCGCGCATAGGTACGTAAGCTTTTGACTAAATCGGCAATGCGTTGGGCACAGACATGGTTTGAACGTAGCAAGCGGCCGCAGCGGGCGTATTGTCGCCAGATTTCCACCGTGGGCGTAAAGGCATCGCCCAGTTGCTGTTGCCATTGCGAGACCTCGTCAGCTTGATACAACCCCATCCCAACTAAATCACGGGCAAGATGACGTTCGGTGACTTGGTCGGTTAAGGCTTGGGTATAGGCGCGTGCTTGCGCCGTCGAAAGTGGCGTTGCCTCGCGGTTTGTCTGTAATAATGTGAGTGCTTGCTCAAGGCTATCAGGCGCTAATGGCGTTTGTGCGACCGCTTGTAATGCATCACCGAGGGCGTCGCTATTTCTCAGGATCGCCGATACGGGATTGTTTAGCTCATGCGCGACACCTGCCACGAGTTGGCCAAGTAACGCCATTTTTTCTTTCTCGACCAATTGCTGGTTGGCGGCGTCCAATGAGGCGAGTGTCTGTTGTAATTGAATTTCGGTGCCAATACTGCGCTTTAAGCGCTGGTTAAAATGTAGCAATAAGTGCTGGATAAACAGCGGCAATAGCTCCGAGCGGCTACGCATGATTTTGGCAAACAGCTCGTGGTCAATTTTGATCACTTGGGTGCGTGTCAAGGTGCGGGCCGTTGAGAAAGACACCTCGCCGGTGACAAATGACATGCTGCCGATCAAGCTGCCTGCTTTTAGGGTAGAAACATGATGCTCCTGGCCATCGTCATCGGTTTTGTACAATCCCACTTCGCCTTCGGCAATAAACCAGAGAAATGCATTGGATTGATTTTCTTTGGTAAGAACATGGTGAGGGCTGTAAGTGCGACACGCTTTGCTTTCATCATTCCCCTCGAAAAAAGCATAAAGGCCTTGAATCACTTTGTCGGCAATAGCACGGGTGTCACTACTTGAAGGGGAGAACAGTTGAGATTGGAACTGGTTAATTTCGCGTTCCACTTGTGCATCAAGCAAGGCGCGGTGGTCGAGCGCTTCAGCATAGCGGAGTAAATCATGCTGGCAATAGCGTAACACATAAGTGGTTAGCTCTTTTTCGGCCACGCGTTGTAGTTCATCCCGACGCCAAGGCTTATGCATGCAATAGTTTAACCGTCCCTCATTCACCGCCTGCAAAATGGCATCATACTGTGGCGCATCACTGAGCAATAGAGTGCGCGCACCGATGCTAGCTGGGTGATTATCGATGTTGACGAGCATATTGATGCCACTGTCATCACCGGGTTGATTATGACAAATCAACATTGCCACTTGTTGACCTTGATGCTGACATTCATCAAGAAGTGCGTTGGCGTCATCAGGGTTATCGGCACTACACAGATCGAAAACATCCCGAAAAGGGGCTAAATCGTGAGTGAGCTTCTCGATAATGATGGGATCGTGGTCGACGCACAAAATCACGTAGGCATTCATAAGGAATCGCTGAATTTCTGCTCAATGCTTTGCATTGTAAGCGGATTTAGCCAGCGATGATGCGAATCGGTCGACAATAACGCACTTTGTCACATCCTTACACAAAATAGGCGCCAACCCATGATGTGCTGACGCCTTGTACTTAGTATTACTCGATCAAGGTTTCCTGTTCGGTGGTGAGTTGGCTGCGGCGTTTACGCGTACGGCGGTGGAACAACCATCCGACCAACAGACTGAGGCTGGCAATCACTAATGTCATCAGTGGCGCAATAATCAAAAGATGATTAACGATACCAGCCAGTTTGGGCGGTAGGTATGAAATGGCATAGCCTGATAAGACCAACAGGCAGATCCAAAAAACCGCGTTGCAGAGCGAGGTCACTAAGAAGCGGGGCAGTGATAGCCCTTGCCTTAACCCTATCATCATTGGGAGTAGCGACCGTACCACGGGTAAAAAACGTGCGACAAACATGGCATGCAGACCATATCGGCCGATTAACGTGTCGGCTCGCTGCAAATGCTTGGCAGGCACTTTATTCAACCAATGAGATACCCACCGCCACTCTTTTAATCGTTGTCCTTGATAAAAGGCCATTGCGCTGCCTAACCAGCCAGCCATGATCAGAATTAATATGATCACGTAGAGGTGGAAGACGCCAAAAGCAGCCAAACTCCCACAAAGCACAATAACGCTGTCGCAGGGTAAGGGCGCGGCGGGTAAAAAGCCGCTTTCTGCGAATACTAACAAGCCGACACAAACATAAAGCAATGACAGATCCATGTGCTGCAGTGCAGCGAGATCATGATGCCATAATGCAGAAAATACAGATAAAGTGTCCAAGACTATTTCCTCATCAAACCTATTCACGTTTTCAACAACCAACGGTGGAAAAACTAGGCATGTGCATAGCGTGCGAATAGGTGAGGAAACTGCAGTAATCGAGGCACAACAATCGTTAATGTCTGTTGCTGTCTTTGACACGTCAATACTTGCATGAAGTGCGTCGCAAAGCGCAAAAACGCGTCACACGTGCTCACAAGGTGACGAGTCGGTTTATACGGGTGTCTGTCATCTCCGGGACTGTCGCTGTCATTTGTTGCTCGTGACAGTCCAAGGCGACTTACCAAGCATGCAATATCAGGACGATGGTGGCTATGGGAGGCCGCGGCCGAATCAGCAATGAGATGGCCTAAGGGAGAAGCGATGTATGGCGCGGCATGTAAAGAGGTTGGCGATGCGGCGAGGAGCAACATGCAAACGGCTAGCGCAGCCATTAAACAGGAGAGGCCGACGCTGACGCCGCGCTGTCCGCTATTCCACGCATACCGAAAACGCGCGAATACATACATCGAATGTGCCTCTGAGAATCAAACGTCGACCGCATTGAACACGCGCTGGGCAAAGTGATGGCTGTATGAATAATTTGAGCCTTCATCTAAGCGGTGAGAGACGCGTCAATGGTAGTGTTTTCCTACTATGTTGCGCCGAGTAGGCTGGCGAGTAGGACGAATCATCATAGCGTGAGGTGGCTGGGAGATCTAATGCTATTTTATAAAATAATCACCGGTGCGAATTTGTTTTTTAACTGATAAAAATCAGTAAGATATGTGGTTTTTCATGTAAAAAGATACGGATTGCTATATCGGCGGTTGTCGCCCGTCACGCAGGATGCCATGTCAGTGTTATCGTCACCGTCTATTTTTGGTTACACTAGAGCTTTTCGAGTGCCTTGAGGGCAAAAGATATGTTTCTAGGAAAATACGGCGCCATGGCTGGCGCTGTTGCGGTGGCGGCATGTTGGCCGTTTGCCACCGGTCAAATCGCGCAATCTATGTATGAACGCGAAGTGGCACAGTTTAGCTCGCCAGAGATCACGGTGGAACAACGGGAATACCATCGCGGTTACCTTGATTCTCGCGCTGTGACGCGTTTGCACTTTAAAGGTGACGTCAAGCTGGCTCTAGAAGAGGCGGGTCTGCCCAGTGAGTATGATCTTTCCTCAGAGATCACCCATGGTGTGCTCGGCGTATCATCCACCAATACCTTAGTATTGACCCCCGAGCTACAAACACTCACCCAGCGACTATGGCCGGGTAACCCGACCCCTATCCGCTTGGATATGGAAACGCTTGTGACAGGAGCATCGGATTATCAGTTGACCGTCGCGCCTTTCTCATTCACGAATGAAGGCAAGAATCTGACAGCCAGCGAGCTCACCTTGATGGGGAGCTTGGCGCGCGATGGTGAAATTACCTTTGATTTTAACTGGCCAGCGGCGGCGCTGAACGCCGATAACGGTGAGCAGATAAAAATAGATACGGCTAAGGGTCAAGGACGGGGTTATTTACAAGATGATCTTTGGATTGGTGAGCAGGCATTTTCGGTTGAAGGCATGCGTCTGGTTGATACCAGCAACCAAGCTTATCGAGTCGGAAAAAGTCAAATTCAGATCAGCAATCAAATGGTCAATGCAGACGAAAACACACGTGCGCGCATTGATAATGCGAACCGCATTACCGTGTCTTCATTTACGTTGCCGGATAACAGTGAATGGCGCAACATCGCGTTGGTCTTTGATGCGAAAGGGCTAGACTATCAGGCGATGGCGACGATCGCCGGCCTATCATCTGATCTTGAGAACCCAGAGCAAGTTGACGCACTGGATCAAGCGATGATGACGCTATTACAGCAAGGACTAGCGTTAGATATTGCACCGGCGAGCATCACCTTACCGGATGGCGATGTAAGCGCTAATGTTGCGCTGAACTTAGCCAAAGCGGACCCACAAGCCGCTGCGCAGTTAGACTTAAATGCCTTGGTCAGCCGTTTGTCAGGCAATATCGACATTACTGTGCCCGACGCATTGCTAAGCCAGCCGCAATGGCAGGCGAAAAAACAGCAGTTGATCAAAGCGGGATACGCGACGATGAATGAGGGACAGTTTGAGCTCACTGCCACTATTGAGGGTAATCAAATTGTGTCTAGTAATGGCGAGTCGATGCCGCTGATGCTATTTGCGATGTTAATGATCTAACACAATCAGTGATGGGGCACAGTCTTAGTGTGCTCCATTGTTGACCCCTTATTTCGCTAGCTGTATAAATAGTTGATAACTATAACGCTATAAGATAATTCATGACCCAAGCACTCCCAGATCTTAAAGCCAAAAAGTATAAAACAGTGCGTGAAGAAGCCGTGATTGGCTTACGTGCAGTTGGCTTTCTTAAACATGGCACCGCCACTCACGTACAAATTAAAACCCCGGTTGGGCAAATTTTTAGCTGCCAGAGTACCTTCATTGGCTTTGATGGCGAACAGCGACTGTTCTTTACCATTCCCACCCGTAACATTAAGCAGTTAAACCAGTTCTTTGTCGAAGGGTATCGCATTGCGGTTGATGGCGTATCGGATGAGGGCGAAGGCACCAAAATTCGTTTTGCCTCACGGATCTCACACATCATGATGTCGCCAGTCGCGATTATGCTGGTGGAATTACCGCAGCAAGCCAAGCTGATTCAACAGCGGAAAGAAAGCCGTTATGAGCTCAACGTCAAAGGTGAAATCCCACTTGAGAAGCGACGTTTGTCGGTCAACCTAACCGATATCTCCGCCGGTGGTTGTGGATTTAGTTTTGATGCTATTGCTCCCGTGTTTGAAATGAAGCACCAACTCGCGATTCAAGTCCGGCCTTCTCACGGGGATGACTGTTTTGTGCTGAGTGGACAAGTAGAGAATCGTCAACAAAAGTGGGGCATGCAGCGCTACGGCTTGTCTTTTGATCAATCAGGACTTCAGCACTGTCGTGAATTGATTAAACGCTTAGTCTTTGACGGCTCACGCTACATTTTTAATCCCACCGTTGAAAGTGATGAGTGACAGTGTCACTTTAAGCTCCCTCCACTCTCTTTAGGCGAGGCCTTGCATCGCCATGCGCTGTCCAGTAATCGCATCATTATCACTGCGGGCAGCGCTGCACATAGATGACTTTTGCATTGATGGCATGATGATTAAAAAAGTGCAGCCAGCGTTTTTGATGGTGCTGGAGCGTATCGCCGGGTCCTTTTACTTCGACCCACTGATAGTCATCGGCTCGGCACATAAAAAGATCAGGCTGACCGCTGCGATTATGTCGTCGATCAAACAATATTCTTTCGAAACACGCTTTGAGTTGGTGGGTGGAGAGCGCGCGTAACGCTGCGTCCAGTAACGGCCATTCGATAACTCCCCAGTGGACCCAATCATTGGTGATACCGTGCTTTTCTGCATAATGCTGCTTTATCAGCGCACGCGCGTTGTCTATGTCACTGAGGCGATCGTCAATGGCGGGTTGGCGTGCAGCACAAAACTCCTCGCTGTATAAATCACGTGGCCCGCGCTGAAATGGGTTAAGAAATGCCCCTTGGACGGGCATAAAAAGGATGTCCCAAAAAAACAAGCCAAAAAGTGCGTTCAATAAGCAATTTTCGCTGTACCAGACTGTCCAACCTTGAGCGCGATAATAATCGGCAACTTCCCACTCAACGCGATCGTGCAAGGGTAAAGCCAGGTGCTCTGTGTGTATTTCGCTGATCGGCGTCGCAGGCAATTCATGGAGCCCAATATGTTGTTGGATCTTTTTTTGTTTGGCGAGGCGACAGGCGATGTCACGTTCATCCTCATCATGAGGAGCGCGCAACATGGTGCCGATCAGTGTGGAGGCCAAGTCGATATCGTCTTGCTTGATGGCTATCCGCGCTTGTCGTTCACGGCTTGGAGGCTGTGTGGTGGTTTGATAGAGCATTTGTGCCGTATCAAGGTTTGCATGGCGTTCGTGTTCACGGGCAATGCGATTCACTAACCGTTGGCGTTTCCGCTCCAGTGGTGGCCATGCGTACGGCGCGGGAAGCTGGTCAGTTAGGGCGAGAATGATGTCGGGTTGCTTGGCTTTTTTCGCTTGCCAATAATGCTCATTCAATGCCGACAAGTGTAACCAATGGTCGATATGTTCACGGCATTGCAAGAGACGCTCTGATTGACGGAGAGGATAAGCCTCAAAGGTTTGAATGCCCAGCTCGGCCACCACAAACTGACTTAGATCTTGGCGCGAGTTACCAAAGTAAAGCAGTAAAAATACGGATAACAACTCAGGTTGCAGACACTCAATGAGCATGGTTGGGCTGGTCAACGTGTCGCCATACGTCGCTTGAATCGCCGCTTGCCATTGCGCTTTACTGGCGCTTTTTGGCATGTTTGCCTGCGGATAAGCGCGAGCCATTTGGGGTTTGGTCAGAAGATTCAGCACCACCTCGGTGGCCGCCTGATGGGTGAGGCGGACATAGCCCTGCGTGGCCAATTCATCCAGCAAGGGAGACAAGTCGCCGAGTTCGTGATACACCAATTTTTCGGCGACAAACCAATCATGACGACGCATCAATAATCGGATCAGCAAACATTGCGCCTTAAAGCTAAGCTGTTGAAAGGTGGTGATCCAATGACGCTCTGCGTGATTGAGCAGATCCCAATCACGTTCAGACACTAAATCCATCAAGCATAGGAAGTTATGATGATAATAATAGGGAGTAAGAGGGTCAGGCTGCGTCATCCTTTGTCCTTTTTTGTTTTGTTACGACACATGCATTCAGGAGCTGCCGAATGAAACGGAGTATCGCCTTACTATTGTCAGTTGTTAGTTGGTTGGTGTCGAGTTCTGTGTTAGCCGACGCAGAGAATACGTTTTCACCTGAGCAAGGGATCGCTGGCGTGGCCTGTATGGTGGTTGATCCTGCTGGGCGGTTGCTGCTCGTCAAAGACCGTGTCAGTGGCCGCTATGGATTACCGGGCGGTCGTGTGAGCCTTGTGGAATCCCCGCAAAAAGCCTTGGCACGAGAAGTGTTTGAAGAGACCGCTATTCGCGTCGATGTTGGTAAGGTGCGCTATCAGGATCATCGCGGCGTCTTGTTTGATTGTCGCAGCCTGGCCCCATTACCGGTTGTCTCCCAAGCGGATGGTACTGGCATCTTGCCTGCGTGGCTGGCGCCGAACTTTGCCTCTGAAATTGACGAAGCCCGACTCGTACCCAAAGCGCACGCTGAAGACTATCAATACCGATTTAATGATAGGGGAGCGCTACTGTGGTCGTTGGTCGATAAAGTGCCAAGCAGCGATGTGACCGCGTTGGCAGACTTTAGCGCACTCGCCCCTGCCTTTTATGTGAGTCAGTACGGGTTAGTCTCGGGTGTCCAGCAAGCCGTTGCCGCAATGGGCGAGACTATGGCTTCGTTCACCACTCAGGTCTTTTGGCTGGTCAATATTTTAGGGGAAACGGCATTCTATCTTGCTTTTGTGCCGCTATTTCTGGTCTTCAGGGGCCATAAATCGGCCTTGTCTTTGTTGTTTTTGCTGATCAGTGCTGCCGCGGTATCAACCCTACTAAAAAGCGGCTTTGCAATGCCTCGGCCTTTCTTTATTTGGCCCGAGTTAAAAATCGGTGATGCGAGAGGTTTTACAGTACCGAGCGGCCACACCTTACTGGCGGCAGCGGTAACAACGGCCTGGTATCTTAAGCGGCGCGCTGAGCATCCGCCCGCCTATGGAGCGTTGGCGCTGACAGTATTAGTGATTGTATTGATGGGCCTGAATCGGATGTACCTCGGTGTACACTTTGCCAGTGATGTCATCATTGGCGGCTTGATTGGTGCCGGCATTGCAAGTGTGACCGTCAAACTCGATAGTCTGACGGTAAAAAATGCGCGTCCTCTGCTCAATACCGCACGGATATGGCTGTTGGTATGCATCGTATTGGCGCTTGCAGCATTGGCGGTGAAGTTGCCAAATTTGCTGTATCTTGCCGCACTCGCGGCCGGCGTTTATACCGGTCAAGTTTGGCATAAGCTGTTCCCAACCCGTAAACCCGCACAAACACGAGGCGGAAAAATACTCACTTTTGCGTGGATTATTCTCGGCGCGGGGATCATTCTCGGTATTGCTTATGGTGTCAGCCAGTTAACTGGGGTCAGTTGGGTGTTGCTGATTTTCACGTGCATGGCAATTTGGAGCATTCCGCCTTGGGCATTGATCGCCAGCCCTGAGTTAGCACGTTGGTTAGCCCGAAAAATAGGCATGCAATCGTTATAGCTACGTTTGGCGAGTGGTGCTTTGTGATGGGTTGATGGTGAATTGTGGGTGATCGCTTTGGCTGCGCGTAGAGTTAAGGTAAAGTGACAGCACAACAAAAAGTCACACCAGGCATGGTGGATACTGCGCACAGGAACAGCAATGATACCGGCAATACACCCACAGGCGGGCTTGTCGTCCGCCGTCGTTGATTTTCTAACCGCTTTGCAGCAAGCAGGCTTTGAAGGCGATATTGAGTCAACTTACGCGAGCCGATTGGCGGTGGCGACCGATAACAGCGTCTATCAGGCACTGCCACAAGCAGTGCTTTTCCCCGCGAGTGTGGACGACCTCGCACTCATTGGGCACACCGTACAAGCGCCGCCTTTCAATGCGATTAAATTCTCTCCTCGCGGTGGCGGAACGGGCACTAACGGTCAGTCACTGACGAAACATGTGGTGGTAGATGTTTCTCGCCACATGAATCAGGTATTGGAGGTAAACCCAGAGCAAGGCTGGGTCAGGGTGCAAGCTGGTGTGATTAAAGATCAGCTCAATGATGTCCTGCGGCCTTACGGTTTCTTCTTCTCGCCCGACCTTTCGACCAGTAATCGCGCCACCATTGGCGGTATGATCAATACGGATGCATCGGGACAAGGCTCGCTTCGTTACGGGAAAACGTCTGACCATGTATTGGGTCTAAAGGCGGTACTCGTCGATGGCAGTGTGTTAGATACGCAACCTTTAGATAGTGATCAATTAAATCATGCGATGGAGCGAGACGATCTTGCCGGTCGCGCATTAGAGACTGTCTCGTCGGTGTGTAGAGAGCACCGAGATTTGATTACGCGTACCTTTCCGCCTTTAAACCGCTTTCTTACTGGTTACGATCTCAAGCATGTCTATGATGACGCATTGAGTCGGTTTGATATCGGCCGCGTCTTATGCGGCGCGGAAGGCTCGCTGGCCTTTATTGCCGAAGCGACCTTAAACATTACTCCGATCCCGACGGTGCGCACCTTGGTCAACATCAAGTACGACAGCTTTGACTCTGCCTTGCGCAATGCTCCTATGATGGTCGAGGCCAAGGCGTTATCGGTTGAAACTGTCGATGCCAAGGTGTTGGATTTGGCACGCAACGACATTGTCTGGCACACCGTGAGTGATTTGTTGCAAGACGTGCCGGGTAAAACCATGCATGGCATCAACATGGTGGAATTTGCAGGCAATGACGCTGACGATATTGACCAACAAATTACCGCTCTTTGTGACAAGCTGGATGCCTTGATTGAGCACGAGCAACAGGGCGTGATTGGCTACCAAATCTGTCGCGATCTCGCGTCGATCAACAAGATTTATGCGATGAGAAAAAAGGCGGTCGGCCTGCTCGGGGCGACGAAAGGGAAAGCGAAGCCGGTGCCTTTTGCCGAAGATACCTGTGTGCCGCCTGAACACCTAGCCGACTTTATTAGTGAATTTCGAGCCTTGTTAGACAGCCATGATCTGCATTATGGCATGTTTGGTCATGTCGATGCGGGTGTGCTCCATGTTCGCCCCGCACTAGACCTGTGCGATCCGGAACAAGAGCGAATCATGAAAACCCTGTCAGACCAAGTCGTTGCGCTGGTCGCGAAATACGGTGGTTTGATGTGGGGGGAGCATGGCAAAGGATATCGTTCTGAATACGGACCGGCGTTTTTTGGTGACACCTTGTTTACCCAATTACGGCGGGTGAAAGCGGCATTTGATCCGCAAAACCGCATGAACCCCGGCAAAATTTGTACGCCTATTAATAGCGAAGATGCGTTGGTTCGTGTTGATGACACCAAGCGTGGTTTTTATGACCGGCAAATCCCCGTTGAGGTTCGCGACAGCTTTAAAGGCGCGATGGAGTGTAACGGAAACGGGTTGTGCTTTAACTATGACACCGCGTCACCGATGTGTCCGTCGATGAAAGTTAGCTACGACCGTCGCCATTCTCCCAAAGGACGCGCGGGGATCGTACGGGAATGGTTGCGTCTATTGGCTGAGCAGGGTGTCGATCCGCTCGATGTGGAACAGGCCCTAATGACCCAATCCCCTTCGGTGCGTGAGGTGATGAAAAAATTTGGCCGCTATTTTACTCGACGTAAGCAAGCGGACGATTTTAGCCACGAAGTGATGGAAGCGATGAATGGCTGTTTGGCGTGTAAAGCGTGTGCGAGCCAATGCCCGATTAAAGTCGACGTTCCCAGCTTTCGCTCTCGGTTTATGCAATTGTATTACAGCCGCTACCCGCGTCCGATCAAAGACCACCTCGTGGCGAACATTGAAACGTTATTGCCCCTGATGGCAAAAGCGCCCAAGTTGGTAAACGCCGTCACTCAACCCAGCTGGGCACAAGGGTTGACGGCAAGATTGGTGGGATATACTGATACGCCTGCGTTATCGGTGCCCACCTTAGCAGCGTCTTTGGCTGGCGATCATGCGCTAAAATTTGATCTAACTTGGCTGCAAGCTCTGTCTGCGCAAGAGCGTGAAAATTATGTGTTGATTGTCCAAGATCCGTTTACCAGCTTTTATGAAGCACCGCTTGTGCATGATCTTATTCAGCTTGCGCGCCAACTGGGGAAAGTGCCGATGTTGGTTCCGTTTAAGCCCAACGGTAAGGCCCAGCATGTGAAAGGCTTCTTACGTCGGTTTGGGGCAACGGCACAGAATACCGCTGCGTTTCTTAATCAACTTGCTGCGCTGAATATTCCCCTAGTGGGCGTCGATCCGGCCTTGGTGCTTTGCTATCGTGATGAATACTGCGAAGCGTTGGGCAAAAAACGAGGCGATTTTAACGTTCAACTAAGTCACGAGTGGTTGATGTCAGTGGTGCCAACATTGCCGTCAGCGGACAATGTAGATGCGGGAACCTGGTATCTGTTTGGTCACTGTACTGAAAAAACACAATTGCCACATGCAGAGCAGCAGTGGGCACAACTGTTCGCTCACTTTGGTGCCGAGCTAAAACCGGTATCGGTTGGATGCTGTGGTATGGCGGGTACCTATGGCCACGAAGCCGATAAGCGTGAGACCTCGCAAGCCATTTACGATTTAAGTTGGTCAGGCAAGTTGGCCGAATTGCCGGCGGAGCGAGTCCTCGCGACGGGCTATTCGTGTCGCAGTCAGGTCAAACGGTTTAGTGAGCAACAATTGCGGCATCCATTGCAGGTATTGCTGCGTTTAGCGTGCACCCGCAGTGATCGTGTCCATACTGAACACGTAAAGTAACATTGAGCTTGCACGTAAATGGGTTTCGCGTACAGTGAAATAATGGCTAAAAACGAAGGCAAAACAGATGCTTAAAACGATCGTTATCATCTTGCTGGTTTTGGTTGGTATCACCGCGGCACAGTACCTTGATGAGGGCACGCAAAAGAAAATTGCGTGGGTTGTCGGGGGGATTGCGGGCGTGCTTGCGCTGATGGTCATTGGCGCCGAGCTATTTCGTTAACGACCTGTTTGCTCGGCAAACGGTTAAACGCCCCCATCGCGCGATGTTGGGGCGTTTTTGATCCTATCGCTAAACGGTTATTTACGCTTGCGAGACGGCTTATTGGTAGTGGCCGACGCACGGCTTTTGCCGCTGGGACGACGAATATCGGGTTGATTCGGATGTTTGGTCGCAAAGCGCTGGGTGCCATGACGTCCAGAGCGGCGCTGACGTCCCACTTTAGCAGGGGCGTCTTCTTTCGGGATCAAACATTTAGGGCCGTTACCGATAAGGTGGCTTTTACCCATACGTACCAAAGCATCACGGATCAGTGGCCAGTTAGCAGGGTCGTGGTAACGCAACAGTGCCTTGTGCAGTCTACGTTGACGTTCGCCTTTGGCGACGGTGAGATCTTCGCGTTTTTTATACTTCACGCGCTTCAGTGGGTTGGTCTCAGAGTGATACATCGCGGTGGCATTACACATCGGTGATGGGTAGAAGTTCTGCACCTGATCACACTCAAAGTCGTTTTCTTTCAGCCAGCATGCCAGATGCACCATATCCTCATCCGTACATCCGGGATGAGCGGCAATAAAGTAGGGGATAAGGTATTGTTTTTTGCCTGCTTCTTTGCTGTATTTTTCAAACAGGGCTTTAAAGCGCTCATAGGCGCCCATCCCCGGTTTCATCATTAGATCGAGGGTGTTTTTCTCGGTGTGTTCGGGGGCGATTTTGAGGTAACCCCCAACATGGTGGGTGACCAACTCTTTCACGTATTCGGGCGATTCAATCGCGAGATCGTACCGGACGCCTGACGCGATCAAGACTTTTTTAATCCCTTCGACTTGGCGAGCTTTACGATATAAATCAATTGTATGACGGTGATCCGTGTTCAACTTGTCGCAAATTTTAGGAAACACGCAAGACGGTCGCCGACAGTTGCGCTCGGCTTTGGGGTCCGAACAGCCTAAACGGTACATGTTCGCGGTAGGCCCACCGAGATCAGAAATGGTGCCGGTAAAGCCGGGCACTTTATCACGAATATCGTTGAGCTCTTCAATGATCGATTCATGTGAGCGGTTTTGAATGATCCGTCCCTCGTGCTCGGTAATTGAGCAAAATGAGCATCCGCCAAAACACCCACGCATAATGTTTACTGAGGTTTTGATCATGTCGTAGGCGGGAATTTTCGCCTTTCCATATTTAGGATGAGGAACACGTGCATAAGGAAGACCAAACACGTAATCCATTTCTTCGGTAGTCAGTGGCACAGGAGGTGGATTGATCCAAAGCAGCTGATCGCCGTGTTGTTGGGCCAGAGCGCGCGCTGAATAGGGGTTGGCTTCTAAGTGCATCACGCGACTGGCGTGGGCGTATAAAATGCGATCGTTTTTGAGTTTCTCAAATGACGGCAAACGCACATAGGTATTTTTCGCATCGTGGCGAGAAGGACGAATCGTGATCGGTTTCGCTGCGTCAGGTTCAGCTTTCTTACTCGTTTCACATTGCGTTTCAGTGGCGTAGGGATTTGGCATCACCATGGCTTTACCCGGCTTATCGATGCGCGTTGAGTCAACTTCGGCCATGCCTTCTGGGGGATGCTTCATCATCACTGCTGTCCCCGCGATCCGTGTCATATCAGCCAGTGCTTCGCCCCGCGAAAGACGGTGAGCCACTTCAATCAAGGCACGTTCCGCATTGCCAAACAGCAGAATGTCGGCTTTCGCATCACATAACACAGAGCGACGGACTTTGTCTGACCAATAGTCATAGTGTGCTAAACGGCGCAAGCTGGCTTCTATGCCGCCCAGCACAATCGGGGTTTGCTTGTACGCTTCTCGACAACGCTGTGAGTATACGAGTACAGCGCGATCGGGGCGCTTTCCACCCTCATTGTTAGGCGTATAGGCATCATCATGACGCAGTTTTCTATCCGCGGTGTAGCGGTTGATCATGGAGTCCATATTGCCCGCGGTAACACCAAAAAACAGGTTCGGTTCCCCCAATGCCATAAAGTCATCTTTGCTATGCCAATTAGGCTGCGCAATGATCCCGACTCGAAAGCCTTGTGCTTCAAGCGCGCGACCAATCACCGCCATACCAAAGCTGGGGTGATCGACATAGGCATCACCGGTCACAATGATGATGTCGCAGCTATCCCAGCCGAGTATATCCATCTCTTCTCGGGTTGTAGGCAGGAAAGGCGCCGGTTCAAAGCAAGCGGCCCAGTAGGGGGTGTAATCGTAAATAGCAGTTGGGGTCACGTTATCGTCTCTTGGTCAGCCCAGAGGCCTTGAGGATGGGTGATACCCCAAGACGGGCGATAAATTAGCCGGCGATTTTAGCGGTATTCCTGCATGGAGTATAGGGGCAAATGATCCCAGCGGGTACTCTATTACGTGGAGGGGTTGTGGGTTTTTACATAATCAATAAAGGCACGATCAGCCAAAGACAGATAACCATCCTTACGCCATGCCATTGAGATATCGAGGTTAATCGGCTGAGTGAATGGGATCCCCACAATGCCATGCTCGTGCTCGGTTACCATCTCAAGCAATGCGCTAATCGCAACGCCATGACGCACAATGTTTAAAATCATCGCCAGCAAATTCGTTTCCAAAGACAGTTTGGGGCGTATCGCGTATTGATGGCAAATATGATCCAAATAGTCACGATGGAAATAGCCGGGACGAAACATGATCAGTTCATGATCGAAAAAGGTCTGATAGTCGAGGGTTTGGCAGCCGGCAAGTGGGTGTTCCTCACTGACCACTGCGACCATTTGCGAGGAAATGAGAGGCATGGTTTCTAACGATGAGGGCACATCACTGGCAGTGATCACCGCCAGATCCAAGTCACTCTCCAATAGCATCTTTCGCAATGAGTGGGTGCCAGCTTCGATAATGGTTAACTTTAAGTCAGGATAGCGTCGCCGAAACCCCATCAATAAGTCCGGAAAAAAGTAGGAACCCAGCATACCGGGCACACCAATCCGAACCTCGCCCTTTTGCAACCCTTTCAGCTCATCCATTGCGGTGGCCGTATCGCGCATCTGTTGCACCACACGATGCGCATGAGTGAGCAGCACTTGGCCTTCTTGCGTTAGCTGAATCCGCTTCTCGCCGCGCACGAAAAGGGGCATAGAAAGATGGTGTTCAAGCTTTTTGATCGCGATACTCAACGCAGGTTGCGCAATGTGAAGCTCCTGTGCGGCGTGGGTAAAGCTCCCCGCCTCCGCGACAGCAATAAAGTAACGCAGCTGTTTAATGTCCATGTATAAATAATAGATATGGAT